>CALGTT010000413.1 GCA_937901485.1 uncultured Ruminococcus sp. | reverse complement strand
GCCGCACCACATTGCTTCAATAGAGCCGTCGCCCTTTTCTTCAAGAGCCTTGTTGATATCTGCGATGGTCTCGCACTGGTAGGTCTTCTTCTCACGGTTTGCCAGAGCCTTCTGGAACATGCCGTCATGCACTTCCTGCATCTTCTGTGCTGTCACTGCTTCCAGTTCATCCAGAGATACAAAGGTCTTCTCACGGTTGTGGCGTGTGACGATCACGCACTGGTTTGCTTCGATGTCCTTCGGGCCGATCTCGATACGCACCGGAACACCCTTCATTTCATATTCCGCAAACTTCCAGCCCGGAGAATTGTCCGTATCATCGAGCTTGACACGGATGCCGGCATTCTTCAGACGCTCCTTCAGCTCATTTGCCTTGTCCAGAACGCCCTCCTTGTGCATTGCCACCGGAACGATCACTGCCTGAATGGGTGCAACTGCCGGCGGGAGCACCAGACCGTTGTCATCACCGTGCGTCATGATGATCGCGCCGATGAGTCTTGTGGTCACGCCCCAGCTTGTCTGGTGCGGATGCACGCGCTTGTTGTCACGGTCGGTGTACTCGATCTCAAATGCCTTTGCAAAACCGTCACCGAAATAATGGGAAGTACCAGCCTGCAGAGCCTTGCCGTCGTGCATCAGAGCTTCGATGGCATAGGTGGAAACCGCGCCTGCAAACTTGTCGGATTCTGTCTTTTTGCCCTGTACTACGGGCATTGCCAGAGAATCCTCGCAGAACTTGGTGTAGACATTCAGCATACGCTCTGTTTCTTCGATAGCCTCCTCAGCGGTCGCATGGATGGTGTGACCTTCCTGCCAGAGGAATTCACGGGAGCGCAGGAACGGACGGGTGGTCTTTTCCCAGCGAACAACGGAAACCCACTGGTTGTACAGCTTGGGCAGGTCGCGGTAGGAATGTACGATATTGGCATAATGCTCACAGAACAGTGTCTCGGAGGTCGGACGCACGCAGAGCTTTTCTTCGAGCTTGTCATGACCGCCGTGTGTCACCCATGCCACCTCCGGCGCGAAGCCCTCGACATGATCCTTTTCCTTCTGGAGCAGGCTTTCGGGGATAAACATCGGCATATTGACATTTTCGTGTCCTGTTTCCTTGAACATGCCGTCAAGGATGCGCTGGATGTTCTCCCAGATCGCATAGCCATACGGACGGATGACCATACAGCCCTTGATGCTTGTGTAGGCGATCAACTCCGCCTTTTTGCAGATGTCGGTGTACCACTGTGCAAAATCCTCATCCATGGAGGTAATGGCATCCACCATTTTCTTGTCATTCTTAGCCATAATTTCAAATCCTTTCGGTTTATTCTTCGGAGTCCTGTTCCGGTGCAAGCTCTGCCTGTTCCGCGGCAGCCTTTTCTTCGGGCGGGATATCATAGATGGAACGGACGGAATAGATGCTGTCGCGCTTTGCAGAGTGATTGTCCCTGTATTTCGCGATCCACTTGTCCACATGCTTTGCCATCCACGGTGTCAGGATGGAAAGCACTGCAATGATCGCGATCACGCCGAGCGTCGTCAAAGCAAATTCCACGATCATCCCCGTGTTCATCGTTTCATCCATGTGTGAAGCCTCCTTAAAAATACTCTATTCTTTATTATATCACAAATTGTGCGGGGGTTCAAGAGGGTACTGAACAATTTCATTTGCTTTCAGAAATTTTTTGAAGCTATTTGCAGTTTTCACCATGATTTCATTATAATAATAATCATTGCCCTCGCCGTCTTTTTTTAGATTAAAATGCTTCAGAGCAGACTTCACACTGTCTACAGTACCAGATTCATTATAAGCATCATCACCGCTACTGTCAATGACAACCATAAAATACAAGTTGATCCTGTGGGAAGAATCTGCACAACGAGTGAGCATTTGTTTCTCTAAAGTGACATAGCTGTGCACTGCTTTCGATTTGATCGAATCCAGTAATTGATCCGTTTCACTTTTGCGCCTTTTTTTATACTCCGCTGTTTCCTTTGGCGTTTTGTTAAAAAATCCACCCTTGAATTCTACAAGATACAATTTGTTGATTTTTCCCTTGCTGTTCCTTGTCAGGAATATGCCGTCCGCTGATGTCGGATGGTCTTTCGGATAAAGTGCCCTTGTGATTTTATCAAAATCAAGAATTCTGATTTCACTGTCCACTAATGGCAAAGCCGGAGCTGTTCCGGTGGATTCTTCAATTTCAGCAGAATCTCTGTCGGGCGAAGAAATGACGCTGATTGGGGCAAGATAGTTTTCGTTTGCCCAGTTTTCTTCCAGATGTTCAACAATACATTTAGTCGTCATCGCAATCACCCGAATCCAGATAATAGTCCCTTAATTCTTTTACTTCGGAGTAGCCGTTCATGAAATCGGTATAAATCTGCCCCAGATCATCATTCACATCCACATACTCCACAAACCCATCCTCCATTCTTCTTGTCTGGTAGAAATTGGTTTTGTCTGTAATCTCATATTTCCGCATATACGCATCAATTGCCATGACAAAATTGGGGCTGTGGCTGGTGAGCACCACGTTGGTTTTCAGATATTTCACCAGCAGAACGATCACTTCCGCGAACTTATTCTGCCATTCCGGATGCAGATGGGCTTCGGGTTCGTCCAGCACCAGCAAAGTCCTTTCGTCGATCTGTCCCTTGTCGATCAGTATTTTCAGGATGGAGAACATTTTCGAGCCGGTTGCAAGATTGGTGAAATGCAGTCTTTTTCCCTTGACAACATAGAAATCACCATCTGCACTCATTTCAATATTGCCTGAAATGACCTCACTGATCTTTTTGTTGATTTCGGCGTATTTTTCTTCTGCAAGCAGTTTTTCCAATACCGTTGCGTTGGTCGGTGTACGAAGCAAAGAATGCAGTTTATCTTCATGACGGATGATACGGTTTTTATTGAGATAGGAATCATCAATCGGTGATTTCATAAAAGGACTCCGTAATGCTTCGATAGGAATGGAATCCAGAAGAAGTGGATTATCTACAAATAAAGCTCTTTTGTAGGGAATGCCAAAAAATATCGGAGCATCACTTTTCACGATCTTGTTTCCTACAATATCAAATGAAAATACCATTGCACCGTCATCTGAAACTTCAATTCTGGATTTTTCCACGTCATAAAGCACAGGTTGGATCTGTTTATGAAATTCTACGTTGAGTGTTTCGTTAATGCTACCTCGTGCATAGTCTATTAGTTCAGAATCCCGACTGATGACTTCAAACATCTTTTCAAGTGTGGTGATTGCTTCTTTCACAGTTTCCAGAAGACTGTTTTTTATATCATCTTTGTTTTTAAAACGTCGGTTTTGACTGAGAGATTCTGAATTAAAATTAATGGATTCGATATGGAAATTAGTCAATTCTTTGTAAAGTTCCCTAGCATACTTCTCTGAAGTATGGCTTTCTAGAAAACGTTGCGAATATTTAAAATCGTTGTCTATCAGTTGACAAAGTTTGGGATAATCGGGAAGTAGTGTTTTTGTATTATTAAAAAAAGAAGCGAGCGAAAAGAAAAGATCAAATGCATATTGAATTTGATCAAGAGTTGCATTTATAAAATAAAGCTGATCTTGCCCAGCTCTCTCCGCCAGATCAGAAACCCCCTCCACCAACGCATAAATCGCCTTGCCGACTGTGGTTTTACCGGAATTATTCTCACCTGTGATGACGGTAAGTCCGTCCAGACGGATGGTGGAATCTTTAATCAAACCGATGTTTTCTAATTTAATTTCCATACATACCTCCAAGCCAACAGCGTAAATTTTCACTACCTACCATTATACCACAAAGTATGGGGGAATTGCAAGCAAAATATGAAAAAACAAATGAACCGCCTCCCATTCAGAAGGCGGTTCTCACTATCATTCGCGCTTAACCGAGCACGATCACCACTTCATTCACATCACCCAGCTCAGCCGCCTTGATGTAACCGCCGTCAACAGCCTTGCCGTTGAGGGTAACGGATGCCACGCCGCTCTGGACATGGTTCGGGTTCTGTA
>CALGTT010000412.1 GCA_937901485.1 uncultured Ruminococcus sp. | reverse complement strand
GGCATATTTCGAGGAGCTGTTTGCCTCCGCACTGGAGCAGGCAAAGCGCAACAACACCGTGCTGTACTGCGGCGAATACGGCGTGATCAATTTTGTATCGCCCGAAGATACACTGGCATGGTTCAAAACGATCCACGGCATATTCGAAAAGTACGGCATTGCCAGATGCGCGTGGAGCTACAAGGAAATGGATTTCGGCATTTCGGACGCGCACCTCGACAGCGTTCGTGACGAGCTGATCCAATACCTCTGATCATTACTTACCTCTCATCATACATATGGAAAGGACTGCGGCATTTGTGCGCAGTCCTTTCTGCATTCTGCTTGACAGCCGGCGGTTTGTGGGTTATAATAATGGGGATATCAACAGAGAAAGAAGGCATCTCCATGTCAGAAAACGAGGTCACATTGACAAAGATCAGTACACTGTCCGACTGGCTGCGCGTGTATCATCTTTACCGCCGCGCGTTCCCGAAGTACGAACGCAAGCCATTTTTCATGATCCTGCGCACCCGCGCCCGCGGCAATGCGGATGTGTGGGTGATCGGAAAGGGCAGGAGCTTTGCAGGACTTGCCATCACGATGCAGAACGGGGAGCTTGTTCTGCTCGATTATTTCGCCGTTTCCGAAGCACAGCGCGGCACGGGCATCGGCGGCGAAGCTCTCCGGCTGCTCCGGCAGGCATATCGGGGCAAACGCCTGTTTCTGGAAATCGAGAGCACGCAGACAGAAGCGGAAAATCTCCCCGAACGCCTGCGCCGGAAGCAGTTCTACCTCAGAAACGGTCTGACCGAAATGCATACCCTCGTGGAGCTGTTCGGCGTGGAGATGGAGCTGCTCGGCTTTGACTGCTCGGTGACCTTTGCGGAATACAGCGAGCTGTACAGCCGTGTCATCGGTGCGTGGACTCTGCCGCATGTGCGTAAAGCAGGGAATGGGGAATAACGTTCCTTAAAATAAGGCGATCTCCTCCTTGTATCACAAAAGCATTACAGCTTGCCGAAAAAACTGGAGTCAGCACCCGAAGGCTGACTCCAGTTTGTATGGTTTATTCTGCAAGCAGATGCTTTTTCATTGCCGCAAGATCAAATGCGTCAAGTCTTCCGTTTCCGTCCAGATCACCTGCCTGCCAGTTTGCAAGCATTGCATTTTTTGCCTGAAGCAGCCATTTCTGGAGCGCGGTCACATCGGAAACGTTGAATGCGCCGTCCGCGTTCACATCACCCTTCACTGCGGTCACGCCGACAAAATCACCGTAGATCTCCAGCTCCGAGAGGTTGCAGCAGTACACATCATCCTCGTTCCAGATGTTCTGCGGTGCCCCCTCCGGCACGGTGAAACGGACATACCGCGCCGTCATATCGCCGGAAAACTCCTTGATGTACTGCATCGCAAATGCAGGCTGGTTCGGAACGGTATAGACTGTCGTCCAGTTTTTGCCGTCCTGCGAGATCTGGAGCATTGCGTCCGGACAGCGGTACTCATAGCCCTTTCTCGGCGCATAGCCAAGTGCCTTGATCTCGTAGAGTGCGCCCAGATCCGCCATTACCCAGCCATTGCCGACACCGTCAAAATAGGTCGAAAGATCGCCGTCAAAGACCTTTGTGTAATCATTCGCGGAATCATTCCATGCGTTGCTGCCGGAAATTTCCACGGGCTCGATCTTCGTCTGCACTGATGCGATGTTTGGCGTGCCGTACAGCTCGATTTCCGCGATATTGCAGCAATAAGTATCATCCTCGTTCCACTGGTTCGCGGGTGCACCCTCCGGCACCTGATAGCGTACATACTGCGCCGCTGTGCTGCCCGTGAAGCTTGTCACATAATTCATGCCGCCGCTGGGCTTGCTCTGGATCGTGTAAATAGTCTCCCAGTTCTTGCCGTCCTTCGATACCATGAACATGCCGTCCGGACAGCGGTATTCATAGCCGCTTCTCGGTGAATAGCCAATGGCAGAAATGTCATAGACCTGCCCCAGATTCACCTGCACCCAGCCATTGCCCACACCGTCAAAATAGGTGGAGGTGCTGCCGTCAAAGACCTTGTAGCAGTCATTTGCGGAATTATTCCACGCATTGCTGCCGGAGATCATGTCCTTTGTGATGTCGATCCTGTTCTCCAGTGCCTTGCCGCCGGATACGCCGTCGATGATGAAGGTGGAGATGGAATTTGCCGGAAGTGATACATTCAGGGAAGTACCGCTTACCTTTGCCGTACCCGCATTCGCCCAGTTTTCAGATGCGCTCGTGCGGATGATCTGCGCGGACGTACCGACCGTGCCGAATCCCGACAGGTCAAAGCTCATATCCTTTGCGCTGCCGCCCGTATTGTACGCTGCGATCACCAGCTGTTCTTTT
>CALGTT010000411.1 GCA_937901485.1 uncultured Ruminococcus sp. | reverse complement strand
GTTAACGCACAGAAAACCTGCGACCTGATGGTCAAGGAAGCTGAGGCAAAGTGCACGCAGATGCTGATTGAGGCGAATGCCGCTGCCGCCGAGGGTGTATGCGATCGCGCTTGTATCGTAGGCGATCACGGGTACTTCAAAAAACATCGCCTCGACCAGCGGCACGCAGAAGCCCTCGTGCTCACTCATGCACAGAAAGACATCCGCCGTACGGTAATATGCCAGAATTTCGGCAAATTTGATGTGCCCCGTGAAGATCACATCCGGAAGCTCCAGAGCCTGCACATAGGTCTGCAAACGCTCGTAATAGTTTTCCATTCCCTGATACGAGCCGACGAAGATCAGGCGGGATTTCGGGTTTTGCTTCTTGTAGTGATAGAATGCGCGGATGACATTTTCCTGCTTCTTGTTCGGTGCGATTCTGCCGACAAAGACGATGTTTGTCCAGCCGTCCTGCGTGAATTTCCGGAGAATGGCTTCATCCGGCTTCTTTTCGTAGTCCTCGAACGGAATGAGGATGGGACGGACATCAATGGGGCAGGTGTAGCCGAAATCACGCAGATTCTGCTTGTTGAACTCCGAATCTGCCATGCAGTATTCGATCACGCCGCGCAGATGCTTCACGCCCTCCAGACCGTACTGCGTCAGGGATGCTGCGGCGGTGTTGTAGGGCGCGAAAAATTCCGGCGGTGTGATGTTGTGGTAGATCATGAATTTGCGGCAGGGGAGGCGTTCCAGCGAAAAGCTCAGATCCGTGCCGGTGGATTTGTGGTAGATCAGAATATCGTCCTTTTTCAGACCTTGCAGATGATCCACATGCTGTGCAAGTCCCTTTGGCAGGCGCGGATCTATGTTTTCCGCGTAGATCGCCGTATCATAGCCCATTTCCTCGATCACGCCGCGCAGAGCAATGGTGTCATTGCTCACGGCATCACCGAAGGAAAGCGTCGTCAGGAGCTGTAGGATCCGCATATCAGCCCTGCTTTCCGAGGCGTGAGCGCAGAGCCGCGTTTTCCTGCTGGAGAGCTGCCATGCGCAGAGCCATCTGCTTCTGGTTCAGCTCCAGCACCTCCAAACGCTTGACAAGCTCCTGCGTGTCGGGTGCGTCCGTGTTCTGCTGTGCATTGAGCACGCGCACGACATTGGCATTGAACTGGTTCTGGTCATTGACGATCGGTTCAATGTAGAATTTCATGAGCTTGCGCAGTACCTTCTTGATGAACACGACCAGTGCATTGCCGCCCAGCGGCTTGTAGGGCTGGACGTTGTAGTGGGCGTTGAGGTAGATCAGGGATTCCTGCACTTCCTCCGTGCCTGCCGCATCGGGCTTGCGGTAGGGCACATCCTCAAAGCTGAGCATGTCCGAGGTCAGTCCCTTGTCCTTGATCTCCTGCCGGATGCCCTGCATGATTTCTTCTATATTTACGGTTTTGTTGTCCATGATAAACTCCTTTTTCCTATTTTACGGCAATGACCGCGTAATCCTGTGCACCGAACATAATATCTGTCATTTTCTGCATATCCGGATCTTCACTTCTGATCTGCACATCGGGCTTGCTCTGCTCCGGATACACGATCTCGATCTTTGCAAAGCCCGCCTTTTCAAGGAAATACTGCATCGTCAGCGGATGCACGGGCTTGACATGGGAGGGATCCATATAGAACGCCCCCGTATAGATCGCAAGGGAGGTGGGGTTGGGCGTTTCGATCACGATACAGCCGCCCTCGCAAAGCTTCTCATATGCCGCTTCACACAGCGCGATGATCTGCTCCGTCTGCAAATGCTCCACGACCTGCCCGACAAAAATGCCGTCCACGCCGCCGCAGTTCTGCAAATACGCGATGCCGTCACCGCATTCCGCAGAAAGCCCCTGCATCTGGCAGTAGTCCGCATACGGCGCGTACACATCCACGCCATGCGCCCCGATGCCGTGCTCCTGCATGAGGGAGAGAAATTCACCCCGTCCGCAGCCGATGTCCAGCACGTTCTGTTTTCCCAGAAAATAGGGAAGATAGAGCTTCTGGGCTTCCTTGATGTGTGCGATGCTGCCGCGGAAATGGTTCTCAAAATCAAAATAGTCGATCGCCGTGTAATCCGACTCCTGCACTGCCGCCGGCGCACCTTCCGTGCGCGGTACGGGTGCGGCAGTCTGCCGGCGTTCCAGTCCCGTAAGCTTGACCTTGCAAAGCGCGTTGTCGCTCTGGAGCGTTTCCAGCTGTGCGTTGTTGCTGCGCATGTTGCGGTTGAGGGCATCGAGGTTCTGCATCATTGCCCCCTCCTCCGAAAGCTGTTCACGCAGGAGCTGAAGCTGTGCCTGCAAGCCGGCATTTGCCTGCTCTGCCGCATCCAGCCGCAGCTGGAGTGCGCGGATCTCCTGCATGGCATGATCCTGCACCGCCTGCAGCCGCTCTGCATTCTGTGCCTGCGTCTGCGCAAGTGCCGAATGCTGTTCCTGCGTCTGCACCTGCATTTCCTGCCGGATCGCGTCCATATCCTGCTCTGCCGCCCGCAGACCGGCAAGCATGGCGGCAAAGAGCCGCTTGGTGATTTTGCCGCGCAGACCGCTGCGCTGTGCAAATGCATTCAGAAAATTCGTGATATGACTCATAATTCCAATCCTTGCTGTGCGGACGTTATATTGTCCATGTGTGCCCGATCCGCGTGATGCCCACATCCCCGATCGGGGAGAGCATTTCAATGCGGCAGGCTTCTCTGTAATAATCGACCGGAATGCCGTCGCCGGATTCGATCGCAATGTCAATGAGGTATTCCCCCGGCAGCAGATCGACCTCGTGCAGGCGGATCTCCATTGTGCCGTCCTGCGTCAGGCGAAACTGCGGGAGCTTGTCAATGTGCGTGTTCGTGCCGTAGCACTGCACGCCGTCCCGATTGAAAATGCCGATGCCGAACACCGCATCCTCCACGGGCTTTTTCACCCTGTAGTCCACGCGGATGTGCACCGCATCGCCCGTGCGGAACGTGCGCTGTTCCTGCCCGTCCGCCGTGCAGACATGAATGCGCCGGATGCGTGCGTCACCGCTGCCCCAGCGTTTTCTGACTTCCTCCGGTTCTTCCGGCTCCGGCGGCGGTCCGGAGGTCTGTGCAGCCTCCTGCTGTGCCGCTTCCTGCGCGGCGCGTTCCGCCTCTGCCCGCGCTTCTGCCTGTGCGGCAAGCTCCTGCGCGGTGCGCTCCTGTATCTTCTGCCCCATGTATTCAAGGTACGCAAGGTCGATTTCCTTCGGCTCGCCCTCGGCATGGATCATGCCCTCGTGGATCCAGATGGAACGATCGCAGATCTGTTCGATCTGTCCGAGGGAGTGCGACACGATGACGATGGTCGTGCCCTTTGCCTTGATCTCGCGCAGCTTGTTGAAGCATTTCGCCTGAAAATTCGCATCCCCCACGCCGAGGATCTCGTCAATGAGAAGGATGTCCGCATCCACATTGATGGCAACGGAAAAGGCAAGGCGCATGTACATGCCCGACGAATAGGTGCGCACGGGGTTGTCGATGAATTCCTCCAGCTCCGAAAAGCGGATGATGTCCTGCAGGCGGCTGTCGATCTCCTTTTTGGTCAGACCGAAGATCGACGCGTTTGTGTAGATGTTCTCCCGTCCGCTCATATCCGGATGGAAGCCCGCGCCCAGTTCAATGAGGCTGGACACCCTGCCGTGCATCGTGATGCTGCCGCTGTCGGGATACATGATCTTGGTCAGCAGCTTGAGCGTGGTGCTTTTGCCGCAGCCGTTGTGCCCGATCAGTCCGATCGCTTCGCCGCGCCGCACCTGAAAGCTGATGCCTTTGAGGACTTCGCGCTCCTCGTAGCGGTTTCTGCTCCGGAACAGCAGACGCTCCTTGAGCTGACTGCCCTTGTCGAGGTAGATCTTGAATTTTTTGGTGATGTTCTGTACATCAATGACAATTTCGTTCTGGTTCATCACAGTTCCTCCGCAAAATGCTTCTGCAGCCTGTCGAACACCACCCATCCCACAACGAGGAACAGCACGCCCAGCCCGAACGAGGACGCAAGGGAGGTCAGATCCGGAATACGCGCATAATAGAGCACATCACGGTAGCAGCCGATGATATGCGTCATGGGGTTGAGGTTGAAGATGGGACGGAATTCCTCCGGAATGATCGCGCTGTCGTACATGATCGGTGTCAGATACATCCAAGCCATCGACACGATGCCGAGGATGTGTTCGAGATCCTTGAAGTACACCGTCACCGCCGAGGTCAGCAGTGCCATGCCAATGGCAAGCAGGTATTCCACGAGCATGATGACCGGCAGGCAGAGCAGTCCGAGGGGATGCAGTCCCACACCCGAAAAAAGCACAACGGCAAAGATGACGAGAAAGCTCAGCAGCATGTTGACAAAACAGCTTGTCACATACGAGATCGGGATGACCTGACGGGGAAAGTAGATCTTCTTCACAAGGTCTTTCTGTGCAACGATGCTTGCCGCACCGCCCGTGATGGACGCGGAGAAGAAGATCCACGGAATGAGTGCGACAAAGAGATAGAGATAGTACTTCTCAATGCCGCTTTTGAGGATGAACGAAAAGACAATGGTGTAGACCACAAGCTGGAACAGGGGGTTGATGAACGTCCAGAGAAAGCCCAGCACACTGCCCTTGTAGCGTCCGCGCAGATCCTTCTTTACCAGACTGAAGATCATCTGCCGGTAGGCGTAGAGTTCTTTGATTTGCTGTATCATAGATCCTGTATGACTCCTTTTGGTGTACCTATATAATATGCCTGAAAACAATTACTTTAATTATACGCCCAAATGCCCATAAAGTCAAGGGATTCAGGGCTTTTTTGGTGTTATGGGTATAAATGGAGAGGGGAGAAAGATGAATTTTGTATGATTTTGCATTTTCTCCGGAAAAAGCACAGGAGGACGCATCTCTGCGCCCTCCCATGCTTTAAGGGGTGATTTTATGAAAAAGAGGAACGATCATTTTCCAAGCAGCCAGAGGTACATGCCCTCATACTGCCTTGCGGAGCTGTTCCATGAGAAATCACGCTCCATGCCGCGGAGAACCATTTTGTTCCAGTTGTCGCGGTAATTGAAATACACCGACTTTGCATAATTCACTGTATGCAGGAAATCCTCTGCATTGAACGCGCCGAACGTAAAGCCCGTGCCCGTCAGCTCGAATTCGTTGTACGGCTCGACGGTATCCTTCAGACCGCCCGTTTCGCGTACCAGCGGGATCGAACCGTAGCGCAGGGAGATCAGCTGTGTCAGTCCGCACGGCTCAAAGAGCGAGGGAACAAGCATCATGTCCGCTGCCGCATACAGTTTGTGTGCAAGTGCGTCGTTATAACAGATATTCGCGGAAACCTTGTCCGGATAGCGTCCTGCAAAGTACCGGAATGCATTTTCATAATTCGGATCGCCCGTGCCGATGAGCACGAACTGCGTGTGTTCATCCGCAAAGCGGTCAAATACACTGCAAAGCAGATTCAGTCCCTTCTGATCCGTCAGTCGGGAGATCAGACCAATGAGCATTTTGCCCTCATCCTGCGGCAAGCCAAGCTCTGCCTGTAATTGGAGCTTGTTCTGCTTCTTGCCCTCCAGCGCATTTTTGATGCCGTACTTGCAGAAAAGCTTGTCATCCTTCTGCGGATCGAACACATCATAGTCAATGCCGTTGACGATACCGCGCAGGGACTGGCTGCGTGCATTGAGCAGACCTTCGAGATTTTCACCGAATTCCGGCGTTTTGATCTCCTCTGCATAAGTCTCGCTCACCGTGGTGATGTAGTCCGCATACACAAGACCGCCCTTTAACATGTTGGCATCCTTGTGGAATTCCAGCTTGTCCGGCGTGAACATGTAGTCCGGCAGACTGGTGTTTTTCTGGAATGTCTTGACATCCCACACGCCCTGAAACCGCAGGTTGTGGATGGTCATGATGGACTTGACACCCTGATAGAACGGATGCGTTGCAAAGGTGCTGTGCAGCAGCACGGGGATCAGTCCTGTCTGCCAGTCGTGGCAGTGGATGATCTCCGGATGGAAACCGATGACCGGCATCATCGCCAGCACTGCCTTGCAGAAGAAGGTGAAACGCTCAATGTCCCATTTCAGGTCATTGCCATAGGGCGTTGCACCGTTGAAATAATACTCATTGTCCACAAAATAGAACTTTACGCCGTCAAACTCGTACTCCATGATGCCGACATGCTCCTGTCTGTCCATGTAGTCCATGTAGAAGTGGTGGCGGTAATGGAAGAAATTGCGGAAACGCGCCGGAATACAGGTGTAGTACGGAATGATGACACGCACATCGAACTGCGTACGGTCAAGGTTTTTCGGCAGTGCACCGACAACATCGGCAAGACCGCCGGTTTTGACAAACGGCACACATTCGGATGCGGCAAATAAAATGTTAGTCAAATAAAATCCCTCCTCGGATCATTTAGCAGATCAGTCAGCGCACGGAGCACGCTGCTATGTACAATTCTATTATACTCCTTTTTCACTCGAACGTCAAGACGTTTTTCACATATTCTCTTTTTGTTTGTATAAAATACACAAAAACATCACATTTTTCTGTAAAGCTGCATTTTTCTGCGCGGCACATTGTTTTCGGCAATATTGCGTGCTTTTAAGCGCGAAAGGGAAAAGCTGCGGGGAAAACCGGAAAATATGCACTCTTTGGCTAAAAAACAGCGGATAATCCGATGTTTTATTGTGTCAAATGCGGAAAATCCGAAAATTTTATTGACGAAACCCGAACTATCCGCTATAATATATCCATAACAAGCGAAATTTCCGGCATTGGCTGAGGCTGTCCGGAATGTGAAAGAAGAAAGGTGAGAAAAACATGACTTATCAGGAACTGGTAAAAAAGGTAAGCAAGGCACTGACTGCTGCGGATGCATCCGGTATCAGTGAGCATGTCGCTGTACAGGTGAATGTGACCGGTGAGGCTGAAGGTTGGTTTTATATTGAAGTGTCCGGCGGCAAGATGGCGGTAGAACCTTATACCTATGATGACAAGGATGCATGTATGACTGTATCCGGCGAGGACATGCTCGCACTGTCCGAGGGCAAGCTTGCAGTGGAGCAGGGACTTTCCGAGGGCAGACTGCTTGTGGACGGCAATTATGACAAGTTCATGATGCTCAGTGCAGTATTTGCACAGATGCCTGTGAAGAAGTCCAGAAAGCCCGCAGCTAAGAAGACTGCTGACGCACCGGCAAAGAAGACCGCTGCAAAGAAGCCGGCAGCAAAGAAGACTGCTGCAAAGAAGGCAGCTGACGAGGCAGAGACATTTGTTGCCCCCATCGCGGAGGAAGCAGCACCGGCAAAGCGCAAGTGCGGCAGACCGAAGAAGTCCGAAACCGCAGCAAAGGCAGCAGAAAAGAAGCCCGCTGCAAAGAAGACTGCAAAGAAAACCGAAGAAAAGGCGTAAACTGCAAAGCTCCCCATACCGTCCGGCGTGGGGAGCTGAAAAAGCAGAAAAAGATATGGCAGAAGCCATATCTTTTTCAGCAAAAAATAAGAGAAAGAGGTTAGAAATAATTTTCTTCTTATATTATACCAGATTGTACGGAAGTTTACAAGTGGTTTTTGAAAAATCTTAAACTTTGTAGGAGTGCACAAAAAACATTGATGAAAATATACAATTCTGTCAAAAGTTTGGGCGGGACGTATAAAATTATGGGGGAATGCTTGCAATTTCTCTGAAACTGTGTTATAATAGAAATGTTGAGTGCCGGAAAAACCGGTATATTCGGAATATAGGTGTGCGGGCCCTGTGCAATGAATCGCCGTGAACCATGTCAGGCGGGGAACCGAGCAGCATTAAGCGGATTGTTTCATGTGCCGCAGCAAGCCTGCACACCTATGTTCCGAATTTTTATATCAGGCGGTGCGGGTGTGCCGGGATTTCCGCGGGGGACGCTGTCCCCCGCACCCCCTGCCAAAGGGATGTGATCCCTTTGGAATCCCGATCGTTTCGCCATTGCCCCCGATGGGGACAAAGGCGAAACGTCAGGACTGCAAGAACACATTCTTGGCAGGAGTGCCGGAAAACAGCATTTCCACAGAAATCCTGCACACCTGTACCCCTGATAAATACAGATCGGAGGTAACTATGTATCAGGCATTATACCGTAAATGGCGACCTCTGAGCTTTGCGGATGTGCTGTCGCAGCCGCAGGTCACGACCACGCTGCAAAATCAGATCAGGCACGGCACGACTGCCCACGCCTACCTTTTTACCGGTTCGCGCGGTACGGGCAAGACGACCTGTGCACGCATTCTGGCAAAGGCGGTCAACTGTGAGCATCCGCGTCCGGACGGCAATCCCTGTCTGGAGTGCGCGATCTGCCGTGATGCCGAGAACGCCGTACTGTCCGATCTCATTGAGATCGACGCGGCTTCCAACAACAGTGTTGAGGACATCCGCGACCTGCGTGATGCCACCGTGTACACGCCGGAACGCTGCCGCTTCAAGGTCTACATCATCGACGAGGTGCACATGCTCTCGCAGAGTGCGTTCAATGCACTGCTGAAGATCATGGAAGAACCGCCGGAATACGTCAAGTTCATTCTGGCGACCACGGAGATCCATAAAGTCCCCGCGACCATCATTTCCCGCTGTCAGCGGTATGATTTCCGCCGCATCCGGCAGGAGGATCTGGTGGCAAGGCTCTGTGAGATCGCGGAAAAGGAAGGCATTTCGCTCGAAAGAGATGCCGCCGAGCTGATGGCACGCCTGTCCGACGGCGGTATGCGTGATGCCATTTCGCTGCTTGACCGCTGCTCTGCCTACGGGGAAACGATCACCGCACAGCTCACCGCAGAAGCTGCCGGAGCTGCCGGCAGGGACTATCTGCTGAACATTCTTAACGCTGTCCATACCGGCGATACCGCACAGGTATTGCAGAGCGTGGCACAGCTGCACGATGCTTCCAAGGATCTGCAAAGGCTCTGCGAGGAGCTGATCCTGATGCTCCGTGATGTCATGCTGCTCAAGGCAGCGGGGGACACCACCCTCCTGCACTGCATGGCGGACGAGATCCCCGCATTGCAGAAGCTTGCCGCAGAAACGGAAATGGATGCTGTGATGGGACAGCTGACCGTCATGCAGACCTGCCGCGAACGCATGGGACGCGCCGTCAACAAGCGCGTGGAGCTGGAAATGACGCTGATCCGTCTTTGCAGCAAACAGCCCGTGGATTCGGAGAATCCTGCCGCACCTGCCGCGAATGCCGCAGAGGTGCAGGCACTCTATGAACGCATCGCACAGCTTGAAAGCCGTGCGGTACAGCCTGCCCTGACTCCCGCAGAAGCGGAGGTCACAAAGCCGCAGGCACCGCCCGTTCCC
>CALGTT010000410.1 GCA_937901485.1 uncultured Ruminococcus sp. | reverse complement strand
CCTGTGATCTCCACTGCGCCCTTGCCGTCAAGGACGATGGCTTCAAGCGGCATCAGCACGCCGCCGACGGATGTCCACGCAAGACCGTTGACAAGTCCCACGGTATTCTGCTTGCTCTGCGGATCGGGCAGGTACTTGGGGATACCCAGATAGCTCTTGACATCCTTCTGCTTGACGGAAATGCGCTTGCGCTCGCCCGATGCGATCGCCTTTGCTGCCTTGCGGCAGATCGTGCCGATGGTGCGTTCGAGCTGACGGACACCGGCTTCCTTTGTGTAGAAGTCAATGAGTTCGTAGAGCACGGCATCGTCAATTCTGCACTGCACGGACTTCAGACCGTGTGCATCGAGCTGCTTGGAAACGAGGTGACGCTTGGCGATCTGGAATTTCTCCTCGCGCGTGTAGCTGGTCAGCTCAATGATCTCCATTCTGTCGAGCAGGGGCGCAGGGATGGTATCGAGTGTATTTGCCGTCGCCACGAACATGACCTGACTGAGGTCGAACGGGATCTCTATGTAATGGTCGCGGAACGCGTGGTTCTGCTCACTGTCAAGCACTTCAAGGAGTGCCGCGGACGGATCGCCCTTGTAGTCATTGCTCATCTTGTCGATCTCATCGAGCAGGATCATGGGATTGCGAGTGCCTGCCTGCTGCATGGCAGCAATGATCCTGCCGGGCATTGCGCCGACATAGGTCTTTCTGTGACCGCGGATATCCGCTTCATCACGCACACCGCCGAGGGACACACGGACAAATTTCCGTGCGGCTGCCTCTGCAATGGACTTGCCGATGGAGGATTTGCCGATACCGGGCGGGCCGACCAGACAGAGGATCTGTCCTTTCAGCTCAGGGTTGAGCACGCGCACGGCAAGGCTTTCGAGAATTCTGTCCTTGACCTTGCGCAGACCGTAATGATCGGCATCAAGTGTGGCAGCAGCAGTTTGGAGGTCGGTATTCTCCTCAGAAAGCTCATGCCACGGCAGTTCCAGACAGGTGTCAAGGAAATTGGTGATGACAAACGATTCCTGCGAAGCCATCGGGAGATGCTGGAGGCGGCTTGCCTCTTTCAGGAGCTTTTCTTCGCTTTCCTGCGGCAGTCCGAGTGCACAGATGCGTTCTGCATAGCTGTCGGCATCGTCCTCGCCCTCCCCTGTTTCATCGCGGAGCTGACTGGAGATCACGCGGAGCTGTTCGCGCAGAAAATATTCACGCTGTCCCTGGTCGATGCTCTCTTGTGTGCGCTCCTGAATTTCCTTTTCCAGCTCCAGCACATGTGTTTCGCGCAGGAGGATCTGATAGAGAAGATGCAGACGCTCAAACAGGCGGCTTTCTTCCAGAAGAAGCTGCTTATCTTTATAATCAAGCATGGTGTTGAACGCGATGGCTTCATAGAGGCGCATCGGATCATCCTGACACATCACCGAGATCATGACTTCCTTGGGCATCCGCGGGAACAGGCGGCTGTAGCGTTCATAGACATCTTTCAGCGCACGCACAATGGCGGACATTTCCGCTTCATCGGAAGCATCACGGGAATTGAGCGGGATCTTGCGCACCTCCGAATAGTACAATCCGTCACGGCGCACCAGATCCTTCAGCCTTGCGCGGTACTTGCCCTCTACAAGGATTCTGATCGTATCATCCGGCGTTTTGAGTGTCTGGCGGATCTCGGCAACAACGCCGATCTCGTGCAGATCACGCGCATCCGGTTCTTCTACAAATACATCACGCTGGGCGGTCAGAAAGAGTCTTCTGTCTCCGCGCAGTGCCTCCTCGACCGCCTTTTTCGACATATCTCTTGCAATGTCAAAATGCATGACCATATGCGGAAATGCAACCGTTCCGCGCATGGGGACGGTCGGCAATATTTCAGTGGTTCTTTTCTTTTCCTGCATAGTTCACCCTCACTTTTTCCTGACGGCAGCCCGTACAGCATCTGCACGCCTGCCTTTCTTTTTCATCATATCTTATCAATACTTCTATTATACTACATTCTGCATGAGATTGCAAGCGGTAATTTACGGCGGCATTGCCAGCGGTACACAAAAAGCCACACAATGTGCGGCTTTCTGTTCTTCCTGATTTTCAAGAGATAACGGCAGGACTTACCATGTTTCCACAACACGGTTTCTTCTGTCCGTCAGTACGGGGGCAGTACCCTCGGTAACACATTCCTTGGTGATCGTCACCTTTGCGATATTGCCGTAGGACGGAAGATTGAACATGGATTCCATCAGAATGCCCTCCATAATGGAGCGCAGACCTCTTGCACCGGTCTTCTGTGCGATCGCTTTCTTGGCGATCTCGATCAGTGCGGAATCCTCGACTTCCAGCTTCACATCATCATAATTGAACAGCTTGACATACTGCTTGACAAGCGCATTTTTCGGCTCGGTCAGGATCTTCACCAGAGCCTCCTCATCGAGCTGGTCAAGTGCCGTGATGATCGGCAGTCTGCCGACAAGCTCCGGCACCATACCGAATTTCACCAGATCCTGCGGGATCGCCTTAGAGAAGATGTTCTCCAGCTTCTCCTGCTTGGAGAGCACTTCGCCGCCGAAGCCCATGGTAGAGGAGGGCTTGACACGCTTTTCGATGCCCTTTTCCAGTACCCCGAACGCAACGCCGCAGATGAACAGGATG
>CALGTT010000409.1 GCA_937901485.1 uncultured Ruminococcus sp. | reverse complement strand
AGGAAGAGGAGGTCTTCCGCCGGCTGGGAGAGGGGGATGCAGGTGCGCGGGAAACGCTCATTACACATAACCTGCGGCTTGTGGTGTACATATCCAAAAAATTTGAAACTTCCGGCGTTTGTCTGGAGGATCTGATCTCCATCGGAACGATCGGGCTGATTAAAGCGGTCAATACCTTTGCGCCGGAAAAGAACATCAAGCTTGCGACCTATGCGTCACGCTGTATTGAGAATGAGATCCTCATGTTCCTGCGCAAAGCCGCGCAGTACCGCGGGGAGATCTCCATTGACGAGCCGCTCAACACCGACTGGGACGGCAACGAGCTGCTGCTGTCGGACATTCTCGGCACGGAGGAGGACATTGTGAACCGCGGCATCGAGTGGGAGGCAGAATGTGAGATGCTCCGCGCCGCCGTGCGCAGTCTGCCGCCCCGTGAGCGTGAGATCATGGAAATGCGCTTCGGACTCTGCGGCGGCGGTGAGCGCACGCAGAAGGAGGTTGCGGAAAAGATCGGGATCTCCCAGTCCTATATTTCGCGGCTGGAAAAGAAGATCATCAAAAAGCTCCGGCTTGTGCTGGAACAGCAGGTGTGAGGGCTATATATGGAGGGTACTGCGTGGCTTACTGCCACCGTCCCCTCTGCCTCACTTCGTTCGGCATCTCCCCACCCCGTGGGAAGTCGCCCTCCACCCGCCAAAGGCTATTATCTTTTGAAACTGTCCCCATATAAAAAAACGAAGGCGCAGAAACCGCATCACTGATTTTGACAGTTGCAAAATCAGGAGAAATATGCTATAATAGGGATAACACCGAAGAAAGGAGCATCCCTATGCAAGCAGGAGTATCCACCGCATGTCTGTACCCCGCCCTGTTGGAGGAGGCATTGTACGAGCTTGCGGTCAATGGCATAGCCCATGTGGAATTGTTTTTCAATGCAGACAGCGAGCTGCGCCGTTCGTTTGTGGCAACTCTCGCGGAAATCATGGAACGTTTCGGCGTGACCTGCCGGAGCGTGCATCCGTTTGCGTGTCCGATGGAGCCAATGATGCTCTTTTCCCGCTATGAACGCCGTGTGGATGATATGCTGGACTATTACAAGCGCATGTTCGATGCCATGCATACGGTCGGTGCGGAGGTTTTTGTCTTCCACGGCAGTGATGCACAGCATCCTGTTCCGGTGGATTTTTACTGTGAGCGTTTTGCAAGGCTTCTGAATGCCGGAAAGCAGGAGGGTATCATCGTTGCGCAGGAAAATGTGGTGCGCTGTCAGAGCGGTTCGCTGAAATTCCTGCGGGAAATGGCACTGCGCATGGGCAGCGAGGCGAAATTTGTGCTGGACACCAAGCAGGCAGTTCGTGCGGGCGAATCGCCCGAGGAGATGCTCACGACGCTTGGCAGCCGCGTGATCCATGTACACATCAGCGACCACGGCGAAAAGGGCGACTGCCTGCCGCTGGGTACGGGAGAGTTCCGCATCCGCAGCTTTCTGGAGCAGCTGGAGAAGGTCAGCCCCGACAGCTCGGTGATACTGGAGCTGTACCGCTCTGATTTCCGCGGTATTTCGGATCTTGTCAGTAATTATCGGATGCTGTCCATCCTCATGCGTGCGCGTGCGCGAAATATGTGATAGTGTTGTGGCTTGTCTTTTCTTTTGCCCATATAACTATGATTGTTCGGTTTACGCAGAAATGCAAAGGGGACACCATAGGGGCAGGGGGAAAGACAAACCTCTGAAAGGCA
>CALGTT010000408.1 GCA_937901485.1 uncultured Ruminococcus sp. | reverse complement strand
GCCGTCCGCAAAGGCACAGAGCTTTGCGACCTCCTGCCGGATCATGAGCGTCTGACAGCCGCATTCCTCGGCAAGCATCTGCGCCGCGCCGCGCTCGATCGTACAGCCGCGCTTTTTCACGGACATTTCAATATCCGATGCAAGCCCCACAGCCGTTTTCGGCTCGCACACGCAGACCGTGCCGTTTTTGGTAATGTAGTCAATGACGGTCTTGTTCTTGGCGGTGGGCTTTTTGTTTTTGCCGGTCTTGCCGCCGTAGATATCAAAGCCCGTCACATAGAAGATCAGCACCGTAGCATCCGCGACATGTTCGAGAATGCCGCGCAGTGTTTTTCGCTGGTCCTCGCGCAGGGACTCCAAATTGCAGTCATGGATGAGGATGCAGTTGTAGTCGGCGAACATCGGGCAAAGCTCCGCTTCATCCGCAAGTGCACTGAGATCGAGATCCGCGCCGTCAAGCTTCGTCACACCATCGGGATCATCCGTAATGGCTTTGAGCAGCTTTTTGACACAGTCCTCCACCTGTACGATATCGCTGCCGTAAATGTAATACAGCTGCGAAAAATTCCTGTTTCTGAGCTGCCCCTGCAGCCCCCTTGCATCAACTATCGGCATATAAACTCCTCACTCTGCACCTGCCGTCCGCGGCAACTGCCAGTTCCAGATTATTGTTTCCTACATAGGTGCATTCATCCGCACCATAACAGCTTCTGCCGTCAAGCACCATCAGAATGCCGCTGTCGGGCAGGGCGTTGCGGCTTGAACCATAGATCGTCAGAGCATCGCATTCTTCCTGCGCTGCCTGCTTTTCTTTTGTGCAGACATAGAGAAAATCCGCATACTGCACCTGTACAGCATTCTTTGTCACCGAGATCTGTACCCCGTGGAACAGCAGTTCCCGCACCGGTGCGTAATTGCCCTCGCAGCCGGCAACGGCATAGGGTGCATATTCCTCCGGTGTCTGCAATATCGTCACATGGGACGGCACATTAAAGTGCAGAGCTTCGTCATATTTTCTCAGACTCTTTGCTTTCGGCGCACAAAGAAAGAGCGAATCGACCTCACGGATGCCGACGGACTGCAAGTAAGCGGTCACATAACTCGGTGCACTTGTGTCCCCGCTCATGTCCACAATGACCGCTTCATTCCCATGATGCACGACCAGCACGCAGTCCCGTGCTTCACCGAGCATGGCAATGCGCAGATCCCTGCTGCGGCTGAAACGCTCCGCACCGACAGCAACGCAGGAGGTTATGAGACACGCCGCAAGTGTTCCGGCAAGAAGCCGACGGCTTTTCCACAGAAAATAGCACAGCAGGAGCAAAACGGCAGAAGCTGCAATGACAGCCAATATCACATTGCTGTCCGTTCCGGCGTATGTCCACGGCAGCTCAGCAAGCTCCGAGGAGATCCGCAGGATCAGATCGGAAAACCGATCCGCCGCATACAGCAGCCATTCCGCAAGGACACCATCGACACCCGTCAGAAGTGTGAGCGATTCGAGCAGAAGCACGAGCATACACAGCGGTACGAGCAGCAGGTTGGTAAGGGGCGAGATCAGGGAGATCTCACGGAAATACAGCAGACTTGCCGGAAGCATGGCGGCAAAAACACAGCACATCGCCGCAAACTGCCGCATCTGGTTTTGCAGAAAGGTTTCCCGCGCCATATTCTCCGTCATGAACCGCGCAAACACGCCGATGCCGAATGCGCCGCTGAATGACAGCCAGAATGCGGCACTGTGGATGACAAAGGGATTTTCAAGCGTGAGCAGGAGCATGGCAATGCTGATGGAATTGAGCATGTCCGCCCTGCGGAAAAACAGCCCTGCGCTCTGGGAGAGCAGGATCATGATACAGGCACGCTTGACGGAAACCGTTTCCCCCACGCAGAGGACAAACAGCAGTGCAAGCGCCGCAAGAATTCCGAAATTCAGCCGTCTGTCCGTTTTGCACAGCCGCAGAAGGCGGATGACGCACAGCGCGAGGAAGTCCAGATGCAGTCCCGACACCGCCAGCACATGCCCGATGCCGGCGCGGTAGAGAGAAGTTTTCGTACTGCCCGACATGGCAGTTTTGTCCCCGAACAGGAGTCCCGTCATGAGTGCGCCATTCTCCTCGTCCGCATGTTCCTGAATGCGTTCCGCCATCTCCTGCCGCCACTCATACAGCAGACTGCGCAGAGTCGCACGGGTGCGCGGCATATGTTCGGCTTCGCTTTCCATCGGCATGGAGAGGAACACGCGCTGGGAGCGATAATAATCCTCCGCCGAAAAGACGTAGGTGCTCTGCATTGCCTGCGGCGTTCCGGTGAGCGTGAGGGTATCGCCGTAAGCATAGCCGGGTTCTTCGCAGAAATACTGCACACGCGCAGGAAGTCCGCCCAGCTCCCCGTCAAGCAGATATGTCGCATAGCCGCTTTCATGCACGGTGATCGCCGTGATTTCACCGGAAAAGGCAGTGTTTTCCGCACCGGCAAAACGCAGGATGCGCTGCACATACAGCGCATCACTGCACCAATAGACACAGCACGCCGTCAGGATGGACAGCGTGCTGATGAGTACATATTTCCAGACAGTCCTGCGGCAAATCAGGATTCCTGCGGCAGCCAGTATCACTGCACCAAGCACCCAGAACCACATCTGCCAGTGTACAACGGACGCTATCAACAAACCTGCTGTATAGGGGAATCCTATGTACAAAGCTGTCCGTTTCATTGCCAAACTACGCCTCAGTGAAAGAACAGCGGGAGTTCTTCTAAGAACAGAAGGTCATCACGCTTTGCGGCATCGCCCTCTGCAAGTACGGCTGCCCTGCCGACGATCTCACCGCCAGCGGCGGCAGTCAGCTTTTCGAGCGCGATCAGGGACTCGCCCGTGCTGATGACATCATCCACGAGCAGTACGCGCTTTCCGCGCATCAGCTCTGCCTTTTCACCGTCGAGGTGGAGTGTCTGCTCCTGTGCCGTGGTGATGGACTTCACCGCAACGGACACGACATCCTGCATGTAGAGCTTGGTGGACTTTCGTGCCACGACATAGGGCTTGCCGCTCTGTCTTGCCATTTCGTAGGCAAGCGGAATGCCCTTGCATTCAGCGGTCAGGAGCACGTCGAACTCCGGTGCCTTTGCAAGGAGTGCCTTTGCACTTTCCACAGTGATCTCCACATCGGAGAACATGATAAATGCTGCAATATCAAGTTTATCACTAACGCTACAAAGTTCCAATTCACATTTAACACCGGCAATCGTTAATTCAATTACTTTTCTCAAAATAATACACTCCTTACCTTAAAACTGATAATAAAAAACAATAAAACAGTTAAAATAAAATCAAATATAACAAAAATTTTGCAGAACTTTCTGACACGGAAAAGGCGGACGTTAAGTCTTGGTATACGAATATTGGATATGAGGATGTATATT
>CALGTT010000407.1 GCA_937901485.1 uncultured Ruminococcus sp. | reverse complement strand
TCCACATGCTGTCCGTCAGAAAGCCTATATAAGTATTTTACCGTATTATCTATGCAAGATTCAAGCCTTCTCGCAATAAATAGGCGTTTTAGACAAAATTCAACATTCAGACGTTCCCTGAATACAGCAGGTAGATCAAGCATTTCGCTGAAGTTTGTCACTTTTTTCACATGCAGCCATTGATAGAGCTGGGAAGCGCGGTATTTTGGCTGTCCCATCGCGGTCACTGCCTGTGTCAGTTCTTCCAGATTCATGGAAAGAATGTCACGTTTTTCCATCCGTTCACTCCTTTCTGCGCAGCCGTGCGGCAAAGAAGCCGTCACAGTTGTCATAGAGCACGGAGAAAACTGTCATTCCCTCCGGAAAACCGAATTCCGTCAGCGGCACAAGCGCAAAATCCGGATGCGCCTCCAGAAACCGCTGCACGACATCCTCGTTCTCTGCCCTGAGCACGGTACAGGTCGAATAGACCAGTGTGCCGCCCTTTTTCAGATAGCGTGCCGCATTTTCCAGAATACGATACTGAAGCTCCGGCAACTCTGCAAATTCGGAAAGGGGCTTGTACCTGATCTCAGGCTTTCGGCGTATGACACCGAAACCGGAGCAGGGCACATCGCAGAGGATCCTGTCCGCCTGCGGCAGCTGCGGATCAAAGACAGAAGCATCGCCGGTTTTCGCGGTAATGCAGGTCAGTCCCAGACGTTTTGCGCCGTCCGCGATCAGCTTGGCGCGGTGCTCATGCAGGTCAAAGGCGAGCACCGTTCCCTTGTCCTCCATGCGTTCGGCGATCGTGAAGGACTTGCCACCGGGCGCGGCGCACATGTCGAGCACCGTTTCGCCTGCCTGCGGATCGAGGATCGCACAGCAGAGCTGGGAGGCGAGATCCTGCACATGGAACATGCCGTTCCGGAACGCTTCTGACTTTCGCACGTCCGCCGCAGAAATGGCATATGCATCTGCAAGGCGTTCGAAAGGAATGGGAGCAAGTCCTTCATCCTCCAGTGCTTTCACCGTTCCGCGCAGGGGGTTCAGGCGGATGGTGGTCGGGGGCGTTTGCAGGGCATCCGCAAAGAACGCCTTTGCAAACTCCGTTCCGCGCTCCTTGTCGATCCGTTCGCAAAGCTCCGCAGGCACAGAATACTCCACCTCGTACTGTTTCCATTTCTGGTGCACCGGCTTGATTTCCTTGCCGTCGCGCAGAAAGCTCCGGAGAACAGCATTGACAAATCCGGAGGCACTCGCCTTTTTGTATTGCTTTGTGAGCGCGACCGATTCATTGACCGCGGCGCGGTCGGGTATTTTTTCGCAGTATTTGAGCTGGTACAGTCCCATCAGCAGGATATTGCGGACAGCACTGTCAAGCTTTTCCGGCGGCTTTTTGCTGTAGCCGCGCAGGATGTGCAGCAGCGTCAGGCGGCGTTCAATGACACCGTAATAGAGCTGTGCACAGAGCTTCTTATCCGGCGGCGAAAGCTGGGACGATGACAAAGCCTGATCGAGCAGGAGGTTCGAATAGCTCCCCTCCTCCTCAGTACGGCAGAGCAGCTTTACCGCAAGGTATCTCGCGCTCTGCATATCAGTCATCCCTCGCTGCCCTGACAAGACGCAGGAGCTGTGCAAGCGACTGGAGCAGTGCCGCAACATAGGTCAGCGCGGCAGCTGTCAGCACCTTTTTCGCGCCCTTCACCTCATCGCCCTCCAGAAAGCCCTGTGTTTCAAGGATGTGCATGGCACGGCGGCTTGCGTTGAATTCTACGGGGAGTGTCACGATCTGGAACAGCGCAACGGCTGCAAACAGGATCACAGCGATCCAGAGCAGTGTCGAGCCAAAGAAGCTGGTCGCAAGCAGACCAATGAGGAAAATGATATACCATGCTTTGGAGCAGAAGCTTGCGATCGGGACGAGATTGGAACGAATGATGACGGGGGTATAGTTTTCCGCGTGCTGTACGGCATGACCGCATTCATGCGCTGCAACTCCCAATGCTGCCACGGAAGTCTGGTCATAAACGCTTTCGGAAAGGCGCACAACATTTGCGGAAGGATCATAGTGGTCGCTGAGAGTGCCGGAAACACGTTCGATCTGCACATGTGTCAGACCGTTGAGGTCAAGGATGCGCCTTGCAGTTTCCGCACCGGTCAGACCACGCGCATTGCGCACCTGATGGTAGCGGTGATAGGTCGATGTGACATTGATCTGCGCAATAATACAAATGATTGCAGGAACAATCAACAGCAGTAAATCCATCCTGTATTTCCTTTCTTTCAGTACACAGTACTTTGATTATTCGCCGAATTTCTGACCGGCTGTCAGCTTCTTGCCGCGGACGAAATCCGCTGCGGCAAGGCGTTTGCCGCCCTCGATCTGCACCTCTGTCAGGCGCAGTACCGTGCCTTCGCCGCACTGCACGAGCAAGGTTTCCGCATCCAGAAGCGTACCGGGTTCTGCATTGCCCGTGCGGTCGCTCACCGCACTGCGGAATGCCTTGAACCGCTTGCCCTCCAGCGTGGTGAAGCCCGTCAGCGCACAGATGGTGCGGTGCAGTTCGATCGCAGGCTTTGTGAAGTCCAGTGCGGACATGTCCTTTGTGATCATGCCGGCATAGCAGGAAAGCGCGTCATCCTGCACCTCCGGTGTGATCGTGCCGTCCTTCAAGCCCTGCAGTGCCTCAGTGATGAGCTTTGCGCCCAGCTCCGAAAGGCGGTCATGCAGCTCGGAGGCTGTTTCATCCGCACCGATGGCAAGGCTGCCCTTGAGCAGCATATCGCCCGTATCAAGCCCCTCTGCCATCTGCATGATGGTCACGCCCGTTTCCGTTTCGCCCTCCAGAATGCATCTCTGGATGGGGGCTGCGCCGCGGTATTTCGGCAGGAGTGATGCATGAACATTCACACAGCCGTACTTTGGCAGGTCGAGAATGGACTTGGGGAGGATCTGTCCATACGCCGCAACCACGATGCAGTCGGGCTGGATCTCCTCCAGAATTTTCATCGCTTCCTGTGCTTCCTCACCCTTTCGCAGGGACGCGGGCTGGTACACGGGAATGGCAAGCTCGATCGCCTTTTTCTTCACAGGCGTGGGAACGAGCTTGTATTTTCTGCCGCTGGGCTTGTCGGGCTGTGTGAACACTGCCGCGATTTCCGCACCGGATGCTGCAAGTGCCGCCAGACAGGGCACTGCAAAATCGGGCGTTCCCATAAACACAAGTTTCATGGTCTTCATATTATTCCTCCCCCGGCTCTACAAATTCATCCACCAGTTCAAGGAACAGATGACCATCCAGATGGTCGATCTCATGGCAGGCGCAGCGTGCCGCAAGTCCCATCAGGGACACTTCGTAAAGGTCTCCGTTTCTGTCCTGAAAGCGCACCTTGCACTTGTTCGGGCGCACCACATAGCCCCACTGGTCGGGGCAGGACAGACAGCCCTCCACATCGCGCTGCTTGCCGCTTTTTTTGAGGATCACGGGGTTGATGAATTCCAGCACCTCATCGCCCGTATCCACAAGAGCCACTCTCCTGCGGATGCCGACCTGCGGCGCGGCAAGACCGATGCCCTGCGCTTTTTCAAGCGTTTCGTGCATGTCATCAAGAAGCTGTGCCAGCTTTTCATCAAAGACCTCCACGGGCTTGCAGACTGCCTGAAGCACCGGATCGCCTTTTGTTACAATTTTTCTGATTGCCATTTGAATCCCTCCAAAATTATATGCCGATACTGCCGTTCATATCCGCGTAAATATGCACCCTTGCCGTTTCTCTCACGCTTCCGGCATTTCTCAGCACATCCCGCATAAAACTGCGGAAAGCCGGGGTGTTTTTACATTTGATAATGATACGCCAGCGATATTTTCCATTGATCCTGCCATAGGTGCACGGTACAGGTCCGAGCACGCGCAGCGGCAGACTTTCCTGCTGCACGGCAAGTTCTTCTTTCATACATTCCACAAATTTTTCCGCACCTGTGCGCACCTCGGCTTCTGTTTCGCCGCTGATGCCGATCACGCAGATATCGCAGAACGGTGGGAACAGCAGCTGCCTGCGGATGGTCAGCTCCTCGCGCACAAATGCCTGATAATCCTGCT
>CALGTT010000406.1 GCA_937901485.1 uncultured Ruminococcus sp. | reverse complement strand
GGCAACTCTTGGTTTCTATTCAAGCGAAAGAGTATCATCAAGTTTTAGCTTTTACAAACTATTAGCAAAATAGATTGACATTTGCATGATATTGTGGTAAAATGATATTTAGAAACGCAAAAAAAGCTTATTTTGAGTTTCTAAATTATGTTGATGTAAAAATGATTTCAAAACTTGCATATTTTACATTTGTATACCCATATTAAAGAGTGAGGTGAACCATATGCAGAAAAAAAGACTGGATAAATTGTTCTATAGCAATCCTGCGGAGTACGAGCAGGAATACCGCAGACGGTTTGATGATCCCGACACCATCCACCTGCCGCTGACGATTAACGAGCATCCTGCGTTTTTCTATGTCACACCGCAGATGCTTAATCAGATAGCGGCGATTGAACGGGCAGATAAAGGCATTCTCCTGCAAAAACAGAAATTACCCCCTGCTGCCATTCATCAATTCATCCGTAACTGTCTGATTGACGAAATCCTGCTGACCAACAACATCGAGGGCGTGCACAGTACACGTAGGGAAATTGACGCGGTTTTACAGAATCCTGAAAAAAAGCAGCGGTTTTTCGGCATTGTCCGCAAGTACCAGCAATTGGAGCGAGAGGAGAAAATCTCCTTGCAGACCTGTCAGGACATCCGCAATCTCTATGACGACCTTTTTCGGGATGAAATTGCCGTCATGGATGAAAAGGATCTGCCCGATGGTGAAATTTTCCGCAAAGAATCCGTGTATGTGCATTCCACAACGGACAAGGTGATCCACACAGGACTCTATCCGGAACGTATCATCATTGACACCATGCAGCAGGCATTGCAGTTTTTGAATAACAATTCCGTGGATATGCTCATCCGCATTGCCGTATTCCATTACCTGTTCGGCTATATTCACCCGTTCTACGATGGAAACGGGCGTACCAGCCGCTTTATCAGCAGCTACCTTTTGTCAAGACAGCTTGACCCCCTGATGGGATACCGGATTTCCTACACCATCAAGGCGCATATCAGCGAATACTACAAAGCATTCAAAATCTGCAACAATCCCAATAATAAGGGTGATTTAACGCCGTTTATTGAAATGTTCCTCGGCATTGTGGAAACAGCAGCAAAAAATCTGCTGCAAGCACTTGCGGAACGCGCAGAGCGTCTGCGTTATTATTCCGACCGGATTGCAAATCTTCCGGCGATAGACTGGTCCAAGAAAATGCCGGAATTGTACTATGCCCTGATTCAGGCTGCACTCTTTTCCGACAATGGCGTTTCAAGAAAGGAATTAATGGAATATGTGGAAGTTTCTGCAAATACGCTGACAGGGATGCTCACGAAAATTCCTGATGCCATGCTTATGAAAACCACGGAAAACAGACGTATTTTCTACAAGCTGGAGCTGGATGCGGTCAATGCGTATCTGGCACAGCAATAAACACCAGAAAGGAAGATTCCCCCATGC
Organism: uncultured Ruminococcus sp.; assembly: GCA_937901485.1. Classification (GTDB taxonomy): domain Bacteria; phylum Bacillota; class Clostridia; order Oscillospirales; family Ruminococcaceae; genus UBA3855. The sequence continues at coordinate 6,828 of CALGTT010000406.1, read as the reverse complement.
AGCATCTCCTTCGTTTCCTCAAGCCCTACCGGAAGGAACTGATCCTCGGGCCGTTTTTCAAGCTCCTTGAAGCCGTGTTTGAGCTGATCGTTCCGGTTGTGATGGCAAAGATCATCGACAACGGCATTGCACAGAACGATGCCGCCTATGTCGGCAAAATGTGCGCACTCATCGTCCTGCTCGGCGTGTGCGGTCTGAGCTTTGCGCTGACCTGCCAGTATTTCGCCGCAAAATGCGCGTTCGGCTTCGGCACGGATCTGCGCTCGGCTCTCTACCGGCACATCAACACCCTCTCCCACACCGAGATCGACCGCTTCGGCACATCCACCCTCATCAACCGTATCACTGCCGATGCCTCCGCCGCACAGACGGGCGTGAACATGTTCATCCGCCTTGCCGTGCGTGCGCCCTTTCTCATCATCGGCGCGATCGTGATGGCTCTGCTCATTGATGTGAAGCTCTCCCTGATCTTCCTCATCATTGCCCCCATTGTCGGACTCCTGCTCTATTTCGTCATGACGCGCACCGTGCCCATGTACCGCAAAAACCAGCAGAAGCTTGATGATATCGCAAGACATACGGGCGAAAACCTCGACGGTATGCGCGTGATCCGCGCATTCAGCCGTCAGAAGCAGGAAAAGGACGAATTCGCGCAGGAATGCGCCGATTTAGAGCGGAGTATGCTTGCCGTCGGCAGGATCTCTGCCATCCTCAACCCCCTGACCTTTATGATCATGAACCTCGGCATCGTTGCTGTGATCTGGTTCGGCGGTGCGCAGATCAATACCGGCAGCCTCACGCAGGGCGACCTGACCGCCTTTGCCAACTACATGACGCAGATCCTCCTCGCAATGGTTGTGATGGCGAACCTCATTGTCATCCTCACAAAGGGACAGGCTTCCGCACTGCGCGTGCACGATGTCCTCTCCACGCCCTCCTCCATGACCGAGGGCAGCGCAAAGCCCGACACGGACGCGGAGGAAGTCCTCTCGTTCTCCCATGTGGACTTTGCCTATGCCGGCGCGGGCGACAATGCGCTCGATGACATCAGCTTTACGCTGAAAAAGGGACAGACGCTCGGCATCATCGGCGGTACGGGAAGCGGTAAATCCACGCTGGCAAGCCTGATTTCGCGCTGTTACGATGCCACCTCCGGCGAGATCCGCGTGTTCGGCAAGCCCGTGCAGGATTATGATACCAAGGAACTGCGCCGGCAGATCGGTGTCGTGCCCCAGAAGGCGGTGCTGTTTTCCGGCACGATCGCCGAAAACCTGCGCTGGGCGGATGCGGACGCGGACGATGGGCAGATGCAGAAAGCCATGGAGATCGCGCAGGCAGCGGAATTTGTCGGCAAGCTTCAGTACGGCGTGAATACCCACCTCGTACAGGGTGGACGCAACCTCTCCGGCGGTCAGAAGCAGCGGCTCACCATCGCGCGTGCACTCACCGGAAAGCCGTCCATTCTGATTCTGGACGACAGCATGAGTGCGCTCGACTATGCGACCGACCTTGCACTGCGCACGGCACTGAAGACGCATTGCAGTGACATGACCATCATCATGATCTCTCAGCGTGCGACCTCCCTCATGGATGCCGACCACATCCTTGTCATGGATGACGGCAGATGCGCCGGACAGGGCACGCATGAGGAGCTGCTGGAGCATTGTGAAGAATATCGGGAAATCTACCATTCCCAGATGACGTAAGGAGGGCAGCAGCATGAAACAAACCATATTCCGCATTCTCAATTACTGCCGTCCCTACAGACGCTATCTCATCCTGACCATCCTCTGCACGCTCGTGAGCGTCAGCCTTTCGCTGCTCGTGCCCATTCTCATCGGTGAAGCGGTGGACTGTGCGGTCGGTGCGGGGCAGGTCGATTTTGATGGGCTTGCGAAAATTGCAGTCATCCTTGCCGGTGCAGTGCTTGTCAGCGGCGTGTTCCAGTGGATCGCGGGGCTGTTCATCAACCGCCTTGCATTCGGCACGATCCGCGACCTGCGCACGGAGCTGACAGCGAAGCTGGAGGAAGTGCCGCTGCGGTACATTGACGGAAACGCCCGCGGCGACCTCATTGCACGCGTCATTCCGGACATTGAGATCATTTCCGACGGTCTTTTGCAGGGCTTTGCCCAGCTTTTTACGGGCATTGTCACCATTGTGGGAACGCTCCTGTTCATGCTGACGATCAACGTGAAGATCACGATCATTGTTGTGCTCATGACACCGATCTCGTTCTTTGTGGCAGCCAAAATTGCGGCACTTTCCCATTCCTCCTTCCAGAAGCAGTCCGCACTGCGCGGTGATATGGGCGGTCTGACGGAGGAAATGATCGGCGGACAGAAGATCGTCAAGGCGTTTGCCTATGAGGAACGCGCCGTGGAACGCTTCGAACAGCTCAACAAAGAACTGGGCGCGGCGAGTCTGAAAGCCACGTTCTTCTCGTCCATGAGCAACCCGTCCACACGTTTTGTCAACGGTCTGATCTACGCGGCAGTCGGCACGGTCGGCGCACTGGGCGCGATCGGCGTGCTCCCGTGGGTGGGCGTGATGAGCGTGGGAAAGCTGGCGAGCTTCCTTTCCTACTCGAACCAGTACACCAAGCCTTTTAACGAAATTTCGGGCGTTGTGGCAGAATTACAGAACGCCGTTTCCTGTGCACAGCGTGTCTTTGAGGTACTCGACACCCCCTCCGAGCCAGATGACAGCCATCTAGAGAGCGTGACACAGTGCACGGGAGAGCTTGCCTTTGACGATGTGCATTTCTCCTATGTGCCCGAAAAGCCGCTGATCCGCAATTTCAGCATGAAGGCGCACGCCGGACAGCGCATTGCCATTGTCGGGCCGACGGGCTGCGGCAAGTCCACCATCATCAACCTCCTCCTGCGCTTTTACGATGTGGAGCGCGGCAGCATCATGCTCGACGGCAAGTCCACCGCGGAGCTGACACGCGACAGCCTGCGCAGTCAGTTCGGCATGGTCTTGCAGGAAACGTGGATCTTCACGGGCACAGTCGCGGAGAATATCGCCTACGGCAAGCCCGATGCAAGCCGTGAGGAGATCGAAGCGGCGGCGAAGGCGGCGTATGCCCACGGCTTCATCAAGCGACTGCCGGAGGGCTATGATACGGTGATCTCCGACACCAGCGGACTGTCACAGGGACAGAAACAGCTTTTGTGCATTGCGCGTATCATGCTGACGAGTCCGCCGATGCTGATCCTTGACGAAGCGACCAGCAGCATTGACATCCGCACGGAACAGCGCATCCAGAAAGCGTTCGAGAAGCTCATGCAGGGCAAGACGAGCTTCATTATCGCGCACAGACTTTCCACCATCCGCAGTGCCGATCATATCCTTGTCATGCGTGACGGCAACATCATTGAGCAGGGAAGCCATGAAGTGCTGATGGAACAGGGCGGATTCTATGCGAAACTGTATCAGAGTCAGTTTGTGAATTGAATCATATTGGTACAAAGCATAATGACGTATCGATTTATAATACTTCAAATATCCTGTGTGAAAATACCGTGTAATAGGCAATCATTTTGTCGTTGTTTTTTATATCTGTAAACAACAATAATATGTAAATATATGAATTTCTAACAATTTATTTGTATTCTATTGACAAAATGAAGTTAGTGTGTTATCATTTTAATGCATTCAATTAAAGAATGAAAAATATCAACCGCATGAAAGGAATTACTATGAAAAGAATCAACAAAATTATTGCTTTTGTAGCAGTAGCCACATGTGCTCTGCAAACCACATCGTTTTATCCAGAAAAATTCACATTTAACGAATGTAGTATTGTAGCTTCAGCAGCGGAAACACTTCCTGCTAACGCACAAGTAATTAAGGTAGCGTCTCAAAATCGCGGCTACATTATTATTCCGCACAGTGATGGAAAAACATGCACCCTTTACAGAGTTTTTGATACTGTAAATGCAAATAACCAGTGGTATTTTGGTAATGAGAGCACATTGACTATTCCTGATACTATCACTAATCCTACAACCAAGAAGACATATTCTATCACAGAACTTGGATATAATGGTCAGAGTATTTTTCATAATGTAGAGGGGGCGTCAAAAAGAGTTACAACTTTGGTTCTCCCCAAACAGGCAACTAAAATTAATTCCAAAGCACTCTATTATACAGAGATGAATGCATTAAAAACCTTAAAAGTCAACCTTGATGTTTTAAAAGATGTAGCAGCGGATGCTTTCGGAAATGAAACAACAATCAAAGAATTGTATGCGTATAATTCCGCTAACAAGACTTACTATTCCACCACCACATCTACTAGCAATTTTTATAAAGCTTTTAATTTCGTTAATCAGCAGTATGCTGTCAATGGGTATGCAATAAAGGCAAAGACTTCATCTATGGATGCAAAGATGAAATTTCTTGATGCATTGGCATGTTCTCCTTATTCAAAACAGGCAGCATACATGTTTGCGAAGGAGATTGTTGCCAGCAATAACATAAATAATTCTTCAAATAATACTCAGCAAAAATATGAAATGGCATACAATTATGTAAAAACACATCACAGATACTCTTATTTTGTTACCAGTGATGGCAGAAAATTGGATAACCTGTCCGGAAGTGCATTGTCCAATCTGGCGTTTCACAGTGGTGTTTGTGGATCAATTGCACACGCTTTTGCAACACTTTGCAAAGCTGTTGGTGTAGAAGCATATTGTGCTGGAACGAATGTTAATGGGTCTACTAATATTAATCATTGTTCCAATATTGTAAAGCTTAACTCGAAGTATTATCTGGTTGACTGTGGTAATTTCAATGTGTTTATGCAAAGTGGTAAATCCACAATGGGTACATGGACAAAACTGGATGCTTACGATTATGGAATTGATACTACTTTTTCGCAGTGTATGAATACAACGAAAACATTTACGTTTGCTGATACGTTTTGTCCTAATTACTCATATCTGTATGTTATTGATAAAACCAATCAGAGTGCACATGCAATTTCAGTTAAGCTGACAGATCGCAATAATGCAAATAAGAAATATGTTGATTACCAGATTCAGAATCTTCCAAATGGTACCTGTACGTTGAATGACATTATGCTTACAAGTTCCACTGGTCTTTATCTTGATTCTAATACTTACTACAATCTGTCAGTTAAGATTGGTAGCAAAACGTTAGCATTAAACAATGTTTTCCATGGTAGCAGAAATAATTACATCACAGTAGATGGAATCAAGTATAATGTAATTGTTGAGACACTGGATTATTCCTCTACATCTATGAGTCCTCAGTCCTCTTACAAGAATTATTTCAGAATTACAATTACAAAGGCATAATTGCAAAATATAATTTGTTCCATAAGAAAAGTAAAAGCCTCGCCGAATTGGCGAGGCTCAGCTTTTTGTGTATATTGTGAAGACAGGTTTTTAGAATAGCCATATTTCTCTTGTGCAAAGGAATATGCGGTTTCAAAACCTTGCTCGCGAAACAGTCACTTTCCTTTACTGTTCGCTTTCAAACGCGTCTGCCAGCGCGGGCTCCGCGCGCTGGTGATAAACCCCGCCGCATCCGCCAGTATGGACGCGATGCGCAGTACCAGCACAAAGAGCAGCACCTCCTGCTCGAATGCGCCGCCGCAGATGAACAGCATCACTGATTCCCGTATCCCGATGCCGCCCGGCGCGCCCGGCGTGATAAAGCCCACGATCCACGCAAAGAGGAATGCTCCCGTGAGCGTGACGAGCGTGTCCGCCGTGACTGCCGTGCCGCCTGCCTGAAATACCAGCCAGAGCACAAGGGCGTAGACCGCCGCAGAAACGGCGTTCTGGAGAAAATAATAGAGGATGCCGCGCACGAGAAGGGCGCGGTTTTCCTTTGCAAATGCCTTCCGGTAGCGCAGGAGGAATTCTCTGCACTTTTCGCGGAACTTCCAGAACAGCACACCAGCCAGCACCAGCACCGCCGCGATGCCGATGCCCCCGATGAGCAGGAAGTTTTTGCCGTATTCCTGCATCAGTGTCATGATCGTGCCGCCCAGCAGGAGCACCGAGATCACACCCGTGGAGAGCACACAGAACAGTACATCCAGAATGGTCGCACATGCCACATCCACATGGCTGATCTGCATGTCCGCCGCAAGCTGATTGCGCCCGATGTACTGGAACACGTTGCCGGGGACGTATTTGTAGAGATTCGACCGCGTAAAGACCGGCATTGCCTGCCGGAAGGGGATCTTTGTGCCGGAGAGCGACTGCACAAACACCAGCCACGGGTAGGTGTTGCACACCACGACCGCCGTCAGCGTTACAAATGCCAGCACGAGTCCTGCCAGAACGTGCGGCTCTGCAAGGCTTGCAAAGTCCACATCCATGTTTATGAATTTCCTGACCAGAAAGACCACTGCCGCGAGCATGAGCACATGTCCGGCGAGCTTTGCGAGCTTTTTCAGATGCTTCATGATCTGCCTCCGCACATCCCCTCGATCAGGTCGAGGTACTGGTCACAGATGGATTCCCATGAATACACATCACGCGTGTACTGCTGAAACCGCTTTGCCGTTTCCCTGTATGCCGCACGGTTTGCGCAGATATCGCGGATCTTTGCCAGATACTGCGCCGCATTGCCGCTTTCGAGCAGATAGCCGTTCTTGCCGTCAATGATCGCATCCTTGATGCCTTCAATGCCCGATGCGACCACCGTCAGCCCCGCAAGGCTTGCCTCCGCTGCCACCAGACCGAAGCCCTCCATGTCGCCCTCGACCGGAATATTCGGCATCATGAACGCGTCCGCGTGGGTGTAGATGGCATTGAGCACCGGCGTTTCCACGCGTCCGAG
>CALGTT010000405.1 GCA_937901485.1 uncultured Ruminococcus sp. | reverse complement strand
TTGCATAAAGCAGATCGTTTGCATCATTGATACTGTGACCGCCTTTGAGCAGAACAGCACAATGATAGCTGTCTCCGATCCGCTTCGCTGCTGTAACCATATCCTCCTTACTCTCAATCGTAAGCCCGGACAGGGTCTGTGCCTCGGGTATATTCGGTGTCACAAGCGTTGAAATCGGCAGCAATTCTTCGATCAGAGTCTGCACCGCATCGTTTTTCATGAGTGAAGAACCGGAGGTTGCCGCCATGACGGGATCGACCACCACGTTCTTTGCTTTGTAGTATCTTAGTCTGTCCGCGATGACATGGATCAGCGCACAGGAAGATACCATTCCGATTTTCACAGCGTCGGGGTAGATGTCCTCAAATACAGCGTCGATCTGCTGCTTCAAAAACGCAGGAGTGGATTCCTGGATCGCGCTCACGCCGGTTGTGTTCTGCGCAGTCAGTGCCGTGACCGCACTCATGGCGTAAACCCCGTTCATGGTCATTGTTTTCAGATCAGCCTGAATACCGGCACCTCCGCTGCAGTCGCTTCCTGCAATGGTCAATGTTGTTTTTACGTTCATCATTCATACTCCTTATTGCAATTCGCTGGGATTATAGTCTTCTGCCGGCTCTGTACCCGCCGCCGAACGGAGTAAAGCAGAGGGGACAGGGCGGTGAATCGCCCGATTTCCGCTTTTCTCTGATATAACAAAACAGGAGACAACCCTTTGGATGCCTCCTGTAAAAATCCTTGTGTATGACTTCCTACGACGGCATTATCCGTATCAGGTTATAGGGTCGAAGTTCGATTACTTCCTCTCAGCCTGCAAGCACAAGCTCCCCTGTATTTGTTCACAAATAATTATACACCCGCTTGGGGAAAATGTCAAGAGTTTTCTGAAGAAGACACAAGACAGGACACGACGGATGCAAGACTGAAAAACATGCTCGTACCTCCTTGAAAACTGCACAAAGATGTGGTATAATAAACTTGATATAGATTCAGTTTTACAAGGAGGCGATCATATGTACACATTCAGACATATCGAACCGGACGCGTTCCGGCAGTATCTGGCAAATACTGGGGGAGAACACGCCGGAATGGAGGTGCTCTGCCGCATCTGTGGGGAGGATGTGATCTGTTCCGAGGAGCAGTGCGCGGAATACCTCGGCAGGCTGTGGGCACTGTTCGGTGCACCGGATGATCCGGAGGAATACGAGGATTTCTACAGCTACACCATCCTTGCGGAACAGGAAGACACAGCGCAGTATTTTCATGTGGTGCAGTACTGCGGACTGCCGACGATCTACGGCGCACCGGAGGGTGCGGAGGCGGCAGGGGAGCTTGCCGCATTGATCCGCAGGACACCGCCGGCGGACTACGAGTGGAAGGGTGCGTATGCGGAGTATGATGTGGAGATGACCTATCGCGTGTGCGGCGGTATTGCCTCTGCGGAGGATCAGCCGCTGGGCTTCTGGGACGAGGAAACGGAGCTACTCAACCACATCATCGACCGCGTGTTTGAGGTCATGTCCGATGACGAAGCGAACGATTGGCTGAAACGCTGCACAACACCGGAGGCAATGCGCGAATACTGGGACAGCCATCCCGAACTGCACTGATCTGCAAAGAAAACAGCCCTTGGAATCACGCTCCAAGGGCTGCATGTTATCCAAGATACTGCAGCAGGAGATCCGCCGCAAACGCCGCCGCAGATGCCGCAAGTGCCACCACGATCAGGGGCTTGCGGAAATAGGCGAGCAGTACTGCCGTGATCGTGCCGACAGCGGCTGTGACCGGACTGCCGGTCGCGTAGAAAATGGACGGAATGGTCATCGCACTGAGCACTGCATAGGGAACGTAATAGAGAAAGCTCTTGAAAAACGGTGAGCGGATCTCTTTGCGGAAGAGCGTGAACGGCAGCATACGGATGAGGTAGGTCACGCCTGCCATGACCAGTATGTAAATGGCGATATTTCCGGTACTCATGCGTTTTCCTCCTCTCTGACAGGGCACAGGACTGCACCGAGGGATGCCGCCGCCACTGCGCACAGAATAACGGCAAAGCCGCTGGTGATAAAGGGCAGGAGGAAATGGAAAATCAGGCTGAGGAATGCCGCGGCAATCACCACAAGCAATACCCCCTTACTTTTCCGCGCCGGTGGAATGATGATGGCAAGGAACATGCCGTAGAGTGCAAGCCCCATGGCATCGGTGAGCGACTGCGGCAGGATCTGCCCTGCGGACGCGCCGAGGAACGTGCCGCCCGTCCAGCCGAGAAAGGCAATGAGGATCATGCCGTAGAGGTAACGCGCCGTGATCTTCCCCTCCTGCGAGGAAGCGACCGCGAAGATCTCATCCGTGATGCCAAAGGAGGTGAGCATCCGGCGCGGCGTGTTGAATGTGCCGTCGAGCTTCTGGGAGAGGGAAATGCCCATCAGCCCATAGCGCATGTTGATGATAAGCTGCGTGAGAGCCATTTCGAGAAATGACGCGATGGATGGGGCGCATTCCGCCATGATGTTGAGTCCTGCCAGCTGACCGGCGGAGGTGAGATTCGCGGCAGAAATGATGGTCGCGACGGCAGTGCTGAAATGCTTCGCGGCAAGAATGCCGAAGCCGAACGAAACGGACAGATACCCCAATGCGATGGGGATTCCGTGCCGCATTCCTTTGAGAAATGGTGACATTTTCATACTTCCTTTCAATCCTGTAACTCTGATAAAAACAGCAGCCATCAAGCTGCTGTTTCATTATAGCATATCTTGGAACAATTTGCAAGCGTTACGGCATAAAGCCCTGCACATACTGTGATTCCATCACCACTGCTGCCATCTTTCCCATTTCTGCATACCGTGTTTCCACGCGTTCACGCGGATAGGATACCAGTCCATAGCCATTGTAGGGGTCGTTGAAATAGTACCGTGTACTGTCATACCCGACCAGTACCAGACAATGCTCATTTGCCGGCCATTCAAACCATGTGTCCGTAGGTTCGCCGTTTTCATCGAGCAGATACCAGCCAATGCTTGGGTAGGTTTCCACCATGGCGATGGTTGCCCAGACGAGCACGGGTATTTCACGGGGCAGGAACGTTTCTGCAAGCGCGGAAAGCTCCATGCCGGATACATCCACTGCACGGCGGGACGCGGGCAGGAGTTTGTTCATCATCTCCACCACACCCGGCGGATAGCAGCCGAAGCTTGAAGCGTCCCACGGACTGCCGGCGAATGCGTCAGAGGGATGGTAGCCGCAATTTCTGCCATTGATGGTGGCAGGAAAATCGCAGAATGTATTGTCCACGATGTCGTTGATGGCAGAGGGCTCGACGTAGGGGTAGATGACCTGAATACCGGTCTCATTCTGGAACTGCTGAATTTTCTCAAACTCAGCATAGGAGAATGTGCGGTAGACACAGCCAAGCTCAAAGTAACGGTTGCACTCAATGGTGTAGGTGAAACGCTCCACCATCTTACCACGCTGCTTGACCTGGGTAGTGATGGTGTCCACGATGCCGATGACAGGATCGTGACCGGTCTCCTCGGCAATACCACGCCAGTAGTTCATGGAAGATTCATTCTGGCTGGAGTAAACCTTTG
>CALGTT010000404.1 GCA_937901485.1 uncultured Ruminococcus sp. | reverse complement strand
CCCATGCCGTGCATCCCCCATTCAGAATGAGTACAGTTTACGCGTCAGTCAGTGACATCACCGCGCTCGGCAGAACGCTGACGGCGATGCAGTCGGATGCGGCGGAGGGGCTGATTGAAACCGCCTCCGCCAAGCTCCGGCTGGCTGCCGTAAAGTGCGGCAAAAACCTTGACGAAATGATTGCCGATCCTGTGACGGGAGAGGACTACGCGCTCGTGGTCAGAAGTGTGGTCGTGCAGGCGGTCTGCCGTGCGCTTTCCAGCATTGCAGACGCGTCACCTGCACTCACGCAGGCATCACAATCCGCACTCGGCTACAGCGCGTCCGTGACGTATCTCAACGCCGGACAGTCGCTCTATTTCCTCCGCAGGGAGCTGAAAGAGCTGGGACTGCTCCGGCAGCAGGTCGGCGTTCTGGAGGTGTATGGAAATGGCACTGATTAAAGGGATCGACATCCTCCTGTATTCTGGTCGTGCCGCCGAAATTGTCAGCAATGTGCTTGTGGGAGAGCCGTCTGCGGCGGTGCTGCCCTTCGACTCCGGCGGCATCCCGACGTATACGCTCGGCATCCCGAAGGGCGATGCGCATACATGGACGGACGCAGTCGTGGAATTCTTCGGACTGCGTTTCCGCACTGTCGGCATACCGGAGCAGGGCATCGAGGAAAACGTCCCCACTGAATGGCACAAGAAAGTCAAAGTGGAACAGCTCGTCACAATGGGAAGCTGTACCGTATACGAGAAAGGCACATTCCGGAAGCATGAATTCTGGGACGTGCTTTTTTATGACCTGCGCTCAACTGCGCCATCCCGTGCAGGCGCGGACAAACAGGGGGACCTGCAGATCTGTATCTACTCCGTCAGCCCCGGAGACGGCTACGCCCCTAAGGTGGGGGACTATGTTATCCCTTACGAGAGCGATTTTGAGTTTGATGCATCCACAGAAAAGGCAGTCTCCGAAAGTCTCGCGGCGTTTCGGAAACTCCATCCGGACTACGCCACAGTGCATCATGCGGAGCGCAAGCTCTGCGGCGTGAAGCATGACACGCATCTCTTATGCCGCTGATCCTGAACAGAAGCGCGATGCTGAACCGCCGCAGACGGTTTGCGGAAGCGCAGGATTATGTGGATAAACAGTGCCTTGACCGGATGCGCCCGCTCGTGCCGGTGGCTCTGCCAAAGTATCCGAATGCCGGAAAGCTCCGTGATTCCGGCAGAATCGAAAAGCGCGGTCATATCATCTACTCCGGCAGAGTTATTACAAGAGCGGGGAGACCGAGAAGATTGGCGAAATTCGCCTACTACGGAAAGACCAATCACAAGCACGGCGGCAACATCCACGGC
>CALGTT010000403.1 GCA_937901485.1 uncultured Ruminococcus sp. | reverse complement strand
CACCCTCCGGGTGCTGTCTGCACAGCATTCTTGATACCTCTATTTTACCATATTTTCGGGGCTTTGTACAGTGGGTGAGGGTGGGAGTTTTGCGGAATCAGGTTTTATTTTGGTGTTTCCAATAAAGCAGATAACCGTTCAATTTTTTCATTCAGGAGTTGAAAGACAATTTCCTCACATTCGTTTTGAAAGAACTCTGTCAGATTCGCTTTGAAACGTTCCTTGAAGCCTTTTTCAAGAAGACGTTTATATTCAAGCAAATTTGACGGACAAGGATAAATCGCGGAAAGTCCAGAGACAGCTTTTGCATGAAATTGTCTTTTTAATCTTTCCTGTAGGTTTTGGCAACTTTGCTCAGTATTCCATATGCAGAAAGAAGAGATTTTTTCACGATAATAATCAATAATTACGCTTTCGTATAACTCATATTCAGTATTCATAAAGTTAGACTCGTATGCTTTAATCAGATCCTTTGACCCTTTCACATTTTCAAACGCAAAAATGTTATTTTCCTCATCAACAGCATCTATATCTAAAAGTGTGCTTAACTGTAGCCGAAACAGGACTCTTTCAGAAGGGTCTTCAATTTCTTTTCGCCACGATTGGAATCTTTCAATAATAGTTTCGCCAAGTAAAGGGGAGCAGCATTTTGGAGGATGAAGAACTTTTGTGAATGGTTCACTGCTTTTATATATGATAACTGGTGTAATCCAAGAGCGAATATATGGTGAAAATGAATTCGTCAAACTATCCACACTTCGCAAAATTGCTTGTTCCTCTGTTCCGATGTCGGTTGCACCGCCTTGAATATTGCGATAAAAAACGATGCTGCATTCTATGGATGGAACGGTGCTGGAGTTTTGGAAAAGTGCCATGATTAAATCTTTCAAGCTGCTACTTGCATACTGATTATTTCCAGAAATAATTATCATTCTGTTAAATCCGACCGCCAGGGAGGACAACTGATCCGGAGTATCCGTTTTGCTTGTACACAATAATTGTACTGTATCCGGAATCTTGATGGATTCCAGATACAGTGTTCCTTCAATGAAATTGATTTTTTCGGATATCTGTTTCGCTGCTGATATATGAATCATACCCGTCTGCTTTGCAAAAACTTCTTCAATGTATATTTTTCGCAAATCAGCGACCAATTCGCTTATCAATGAGAACTTTGTTTCTCGTTCACCAACAAGTAGAATTCTCATAATGCTTTCTCCGTAATCAGCTGTTCAGAATAGTAGAAAGCATAGTCTCATACTCTCCGCACAAATCGAGAGACTTACGAGCACTTGCCTTATCAGCGGAATTGAATTCGATGTCCAAAGCTTCCATTTCGGCTCTCTTGTGTTGGATTTTTTTCTTTACACTGAAATCACAGGTCATCAGATAATCCTCAAGTTTTTGATCAATCGTGACAGAAATGGTGTTGAGAATGTAATCGTAAAGTTCTTCTAATTTCTTACAGGCTTCCTGAACATACTGTGTATGGATCTGATTGACTTTCCGGACATTCTTCTCCTGTTCCAGTCTTGCGGAAAGCTGTTGCAGCTCCGCATCTGCTGTTTGCTGTTTACTGCGGTTAATTTTAGCTGCCAGTTCTGCCTTCTCAATCTCGCTGGTAATATCAAGCAGTTCCATACGCTTTTTGAGTTCTGCTTCACTGCTCTGTCTCACCTGTTCCTGAATACGTCTCTTTTCATCGTAGTACTGTTTTTCGTATTCATGGTCTATCTCACGTATTTCAGGTTTATCAAATTTTTTACCGATTTTTCCCATGTAGTATTCAATGGATAAGAAATCCAAAATACTGGTCTTTTTCTCGTCCGAATCATTCATCATCGCAGCAGTATCTTTAATCCCTTTTGCTACATCGTGGATTACATCAACAGCATGGATTGCCTTCTGTGCTTTTTTTGCATTAGCAAGCTGCTTTCCGGCTTTGGCCATTTTAGTTCCGATATTTGCCAGTTTCCCCGCTTTAGGAATTACATTGGCACCTGTCTTTAATACTTTAGCAGCTCCGGCAACCATTACAGGACTCGGAATTAATAGTGTTGCCCAATCGGCTAAACAGCCAATTTTTCTCATAGTATTCTCTACACGATGATCTGCCTCCTGTACGATCACATACTTACGTTCATATTCTGGATATTCCTGCAATTCTTGTTGCACAGCTGCAAGACAATTCTGCATTTCAAGAATGGAAGCCTCTGCATTATCACGGTTAATCAGTGCATTTCCTTTCTGCGCTTCAAGATGCTCGATTTCTTCAGTAAGCTGCTGCTTTGCCAGAAGGAGAGCTTCCATCTTACCTTCAATTTCAGCAAGCTGCTCTGTTGTTTCATCAAGATTATCAGGAATCAGCGGATCAATCTCAAACAATGTACTTGTTCTGGAAAAATCAGTTTCAAGTTCTTCGCTGTTTGCGGAAATGAAACGATCAAAGGTATCAACATATGCATAATACATCTCATTAAAGCTATCCTTGACCGCACGTTCCGCCTCTGCTGCGTACACCTCAATGTTGTCACCAGCTTGAACCGCTGAAATACGACGTTCCAGTTCTTTACACTCGGCTGCTTTAACAGCGTCCAAGTTATCCTTTGCATCCTTTTTCAACTGTTGCACATTGCCGGATACTTTACGGCGATTATCATCAAGGATAATCTCCATCTTTTTAAGGACACTTTCAATTTCCTGCTTCTTCTTTGTATAGTCAGATCGATCTCCATTCACAACAAGTGAAAGCTGTTCTTTACGTTCAGAAAGATGCTGATTAAGCTGAACAGTAATCAGTGCCACCTGCATCTCTACACTTTCCATTAGAGCTTTCTTTGTATCAGCGGCAAGATGATTCATTAAGAATGCGTGAAGTTCTTTCACATACTGATAAAACTCGTTATTATTTTCATTCGACAGAAAGAAAACATCGTCATTAGTGAATTTACTCAATGTTTTACGTTCGCTTTCGATGGATTCATAGATATTTTCTTCCCCAGCACGCATATCATCCATATGTGTGCGAACGAACATCAGAGGAAGACCGCAGTCTGAAATACCTTTCACAAAATCCACATCAGACTGTGAAAGCGGTTTTCCCAGTACATACATAATACGATGGGAAGCATTGAGAATTTCAGTCGTCAGCGACACATGTCTGGAAATAATCGTGTTAATACCAGGTGTATCAGCAATAGTGAGTCCATTCTTCAGGAGGGGACTGTCCACATAAAGGATGATTGTATTTATCTTGTTGATTCGCTGGCTATCACCACTCTGCCACAGGGAAAGAGTATCTTCAATATTAGTTTCTTCCACTGTATTATCGTTATACAGAATTTCTGCACGTTCTTCTTCACCATACTTGAGCATTGTAATGACTGCTGTTGTTTCGGTGATATGCACAGGGAGTACTTCCTTACCGATCAGGTTGTTGATAAGGCAAGATTTCCCGGCAGAGAACTGTCCCATAACGCTCAAAAGATATTCGGAGTTTTCCAGAGCCGATTTCAGATTATTAAGCTGGAGTA
Source organism: uncultured Ruminococcus sp. (assembly GCA_937901485.1). GTDB lineage: Bacteria > Bacillota > Clostridia > Oscillospirales > Ruminococcaceae > UBA3855. The sequence continues at coordinate 15,607 of CALGTT010000403.1, read as the reverse complement.
TGTAATCCTTCTCGTTGAGGAATGAGGAGATTTCCTCAAGCTGCTCGATTTTTGTAATCATTGTTTCCATACATTTTCCTTTCTGCATATTTAAATTGCGATCTGTGCAATTTCATCTGTCTGAATGCTTTCAATTTCATCAGAAATATTATAAGATGCAGCAAGAATGTTTTTAAGTTCATTAAGTGTTTTTTGCATTGCAGCTTCCTTTTCAGCTTTTTCGTTAACTGCCAAATTCATTTTTTCTTCAAGCTGCATAATCTGACGATTGCGGCTGTCGATCTGTGCTGTGACATTTGCAGCTACAATGTCGAGGATAACCTGTGCAGTTGCATCATTGAGCTTCTTTAGTTCCTTCAGCAGAGTTTTTAGGAAAACTGCAGTATTTTCTTCAATGAAATCTTCAACATCACGCTTGGCTCTTTGCAGACCAGCAGCAATTTTTTTCTCTGATTTTTTCTTGAACTCTTCGCGCATTCTGCGAAGATCATCCTGCTTTGCCTGCCGCTTCTGTTCGATCTGTGCTTCTTTACACTGATACATTTCTGTAGAAGCAGAACTGTAGTTCTGAAGTTCTTCTTCAAGTTTTTTGATTTCAGCATCAAAATCGGAAATCCGTTTTGATCTCTCTTTGAGATATTCATCACGTTCAGACGAATCGACAATTGTTTCAATTCTTTCTTGGTCTTTGCCACCAACAAATATCCACTGAATTGCTCCCAAAATACCCGTATTTCGCATTACTCTATCATATCTTACTTCTTCACGATAACGCTTATCCGGAATGCACTGCTGTGATGCTGTAATATAGTTTTCTCTGGTTACCTTTCTTGCATCTAGTTCCCGTTTCACGTTTAATCTTCGATTCTGGATTTCCAAAGCTTGACTGAAGTCATCCTGTGCCTTTTCTGCCTGCATTTCCAGTTCTTTCAGTTCCTGCTCCATTGTTTCGATAGCAGCATCATATTCTTCAAGACCGAGTCTGATTTCAGGAAGTTCAATTCTTCTTGTAAGTCCGAAACTGAATGTGCTTTCGGGCATTTTGCTGTTAATTGCATCAATCGTACTGTTTTCATATTCAAGAATAATAGTACCAACACTTTCCTGAAATTGTGTAACAGCATCTTCAGCGATCTTCGCAAGTCGCCGTGAAATATCAGACTGAATCCGATCCGGCTCAATTTCATCAATATCCTGCCAATTATCCAGTTTCTTGAGATAGGAAGTACGAAGATACTCTGTTTCGGCATTGACGTACTCCTTCGTTTCACTTACAGCGACTTTTAATTCTTCTGTGAGATCACGGCGGCGTGCCGCAAGCGTTTCTTTCAATGCTTCACGCTGCTGTTCAAGAGAAAGCTTTTGTGCTTCAATTTCACTTGTATCAATCTGACCTGTTAATACATCCTGCTCCGCTTTAATCCGTTCTTTCACATCTGAAAGCTGGCTGATAAGCTGCTGAATGGGTGCAGAAAGAAGTGATTTGGCTTTTTCACCCTGTGTTAAGAATTTCCAAAGACGATCCTCAAACTCTTTCATTCGAGAAGCTTTTTCCAAGGCTTCTTTGTGTTCAGCTGTATACGGCTTCATACTTGGGTCAAGCGGCGTGCTGTTTCTTGCATCAAGTGCAGAGTAGGCGGATATCGGCCAGATTTCAGGAATTGTGGTTTCGTTGTAGAAATTCTTATAGTTTTCTTTCAGTTTTTCAATGACCGACTCAACTGTCTCGCCTTCATGCTGTTTGATATTATCAATCTTGTTCAATACGAAGATAATACTATTAACACGCTTCCGCAGATCACTAAGAAAATCAAAGTCGGAACGCTTGCCAGGCTGCTGCGCATTGAACAGAAAAATGCTTGCACTGGACTTTTCGATCTGTTCCATTGTAATCTCACGATGTCCATCTGCAACGCCATTCAAACCCGGACTGTCTACAAGAGTTACATTGTTTTCAAGAAACTTGGAATCAAGGTATAGTGTCAAGTGCTTTATATCTTGTGCTACCTTCTCTGAATCGCTGCGAGTAGTGACATAGCGGGAGATCGTCTCAAGATCTGCGTTCTGAATTTCTTTAGTTGTTCCATCATGGTAGTAAACACATCCGCTTTCGCCATGTTCAGCTTTTGATTTGTGTTGGAGCAAATTAACAGTTGCAGTTGTTTCATCGGAGTAGGAGGGGAGTATCTTCTCTCCCATCAGTGCATTTAGGAAAGTAGACTTTCCTGCACTGAACTCTCCGACAAGAACAATGGAAAATTCTCCATTTTGTACATTATGTATTTGCTGTTGAATCATTTCTGCTTCATGCTCATAACCATTAGCGACGAGAAAATCCTTACCATCAGTAAGACATTTGAGAACCGTATTCTTTTTTTCAAGATATTGTTTTTCGTATTGATTCATTTCTTCCTCCGTTCCGTCGTTTTATCACATAAACGACTTGATAATTAATCATCTGCACCGAGCGTATTGCGAATTCTTTTCAGAATAAGTGCATCTTGCTGGCTTGCTGTATACATTTGCTGAAGCTTCTCAGTGTTTTCAGTTTGAAGTGCGATAAGATTCTGGCATATTTGTTTGTGGCTATTCTCAAACTGTTCCAGCACCATCTGTTTGATTTTAGGAACATGTTTTTCAGAGTTGCGGTCTATGTACAATTGCATCTGGATATACAAGCCCTCTTGTTTGCTTGTCAGATAATCTTCAAATAGCATGATCAGCTTTTTCTTTTGCTGATTGAGAAATTCTGTTTTGGCATATTTTACTGCTTTTTCATGCTCCTCTTTCTTGGCTTGGATACTCTCTTCGAGACTTCTTATCTTTTTTTCAAGCAGATCTCGCTGTCTTGAATCTCTGGAAAGGGCTTCGGAAAGACTATCACATACACGTTGCTGTGCATTGATTTCTTTATCAAGTTCGAGCCTTTTGGCGTTGATTGTATCCATGAGTCTTTTTGACTCTCTTTCCCACCGTTCTACATTAGAGTAATCATACTCTTTTTCTTGATAGGTTTCTTTTTTGGTACTGAATAGATCTTTAAACCACCCTACAATTCCTCCACGTTTTACTTCTCGTGTTCTCGTCACAGTCCTAACAGCTGCTGAAGGCCTTGCGCCAAGAGCAGAACGCTGCATTTCAAGCTTTTGAATTTCACTACTTAGCGTGCGTTCCCTCGATGCCATATCACGACTTTTTGTACTGAGAGATTGTTGATCGGAATGGATTTTTGCATTCAAATCTTTAATTTGCTGTTTATTATGAAGTAATTCTTGCTCACTTGTCTGAATTTGCTGTTTTAATGTTTTGTCAGAAAGCGAAATTTTCTCTTTTTCGGATACAACCTGAATATTGATTTTGCTGTTTTCTTGTTTTATCGACACATATTTTCCAGCACGAAGCAATGCATCATGATACAATCGTGAAAAACAATCTTGAATGTACATGTTCAGTTCAGGCAATAAGTCAGTATTCACCAGTTCTGTAACCTTTTTTGAAAAATAGAGTCCCAGATTTTGATTATTAGATTTTTTCTCATAGTCCTCGTACGTTCCGAGTTCAGCATCAATCATTTTAATAAGTCTTTCGTTAATGAGTATAAGTTTTTCGTGAACAAATCTTTTTAACTCTCTGCGATTATCCACATCTTCTGATGTTATAAAGTCTTCAAGCTTCTTCCTGTTCTTTTCATAGGAAAATTCAAGCTTTTCCAGTTGTTGCTTGGCAGCTTCACATACTGCTTGTCTGGAATCATGTAGAATCAGAAGTTCATTATATCGTTGCTCCTGTTCAATGGTAGGGGCGATCATTTCAGTGATGGTAATTAAGGTTTGTTGAACTGAAGACAGAATGATTTTTTTATACTTACCGGTTTTGATAAAATTCTCCAAAATTTGGAGGAATTGATGAAAATTCGACTCATTATACAGCTGCATTCTCTGTTTTTCCGTGATTTCAGCTGTATCTGAATTATAAAGAAAGCGAATGCTTTTGTCATGTCCTACAAGTGCTTTTAATGCTGATACGCCACATAATTCATAATCAAAATTTAAATCATCTGTCTGAATCTTCTCAATCAGAATTTTTTTCATCATGTCAAGCTTTCCTTGAACCGTTTCGCCTTCGCCCGCACGGAGCTGATCGATAAAGTTCTGAATGAAAATAAACTGACTTTGATATTGCAGAAGATTTTGAATAAAGTCAATGTCAGACAAACTGAGACCCCGTATGGAACATACATAGATACAGGCGTGTGCTTTTTTGATTTCTTCTATGGTCATTTCCCGATGTTTGTCCGCAAGTCCATTTAAACCAGGTGTATCTACGATAATTACCGGATAATTTACATCAAGAAAATGGAGATAAATGTGAGTGCTTTTAACATTATCCGCTACATTCTGGTTGCTTTGTGCAGTTGTAAATTCTGCTAGACGTTCAAAATTGGGTAGTGTTATTTTCTTTCCACTGTGAAGGTAAACTTCACATGTTCCGTTCCTGCAATCATTTTTGTCTACATTGGTGATATATGTGATGGTTGCTGTGGTTTCATCAACTGCATGTTTTAGTATATCTTGACCAATAAAAGCATTAATGAATGTAGATTTTCCTGAACGGAACTCACCAACAACTGCAATTCGAAAAGATGTATCGTTCAGTTTTTGTTTCAACGCTATAAGTTCATCGGTAATAAAAGCATTCTGCTGGACAGATTTTAATTTATCAATAAAACTTATCGAATCCACGAGTTCCTTTTGTGTAATATTTTTCATATTTGCACCCTTTCAGCATTAAATCTGATTATAAATTGTATCAATTTAAATTATACAACGAATATAAATACATGTCAAGCCAAAAATATAGTTCAATTTTTGTACATATTGACTATTGGACTGAACTTGGTGTAAAAATAAAGATAAAAAGTAAAAAAAGTGTTTCGTCCTCTTGGTTGTTTAGACTTATATTCCAATTATAATCTATTTCCTCTCTATTGTCAAGTGGAATTCCAACTTTCCTATTGTTTACAACCACCAAATTCCTGTATACTCTTAATAGAGAGGTGATACAATGCTACTTGACTACAAACAGATCGGCAAAAATCTTGCAAGGCGGCGTAAGGAGCTGAAACTGAAGCAGGCTGAGGTCTGCGAGCGTGCGGAGATCAATGACAAATACCTGTCCTGCATTGAAACCGCCCGTTCCATCCCAAGCCTTGAGGTGTTCCTGCGGCTCTGCACCGCCCTCGAATCCACCCCCGACCAGATCCTCCTCGGCTCCGTCCGCCAGACCGAGTACACCGAGGATGATGCATCCGTCCTGAAAAAGTTTGCAGCACTTTCTCCGGACAACAAACGCCTGACCCTTGCATTCATGGACATGCTCTCCGATGATTTCCAGAAATAGCCGTCCACATTCTCATTATACCAGACCGCATGGACAAACGGGTGTCCCTGAAAAAATCTTTTCAAGAAAAAATCCGCTTTTGACAGCGGATTTTTCTCATATTAAGTTGCTATATCATTTTAATACAGATTTCTCATTGCTTCAATTTCCCGCTTCAGCTTCTCCACAAACGGGGCAGGGGAGAGCACCCTTGCATATTCCCCCAGCGACAGCAGGTACATGATGATGCCCCGCCCGTCGTTCACCTCTGCCTCGATCACGTTCACATCCCCACGCTTTTCAATGACCTTCGCCGTCGGGATTCTGTCCAGAACCGCTTGGAGCGATGAACCCCAGAACTCAAAGCGGATCTTGATGTTCTCGCCGGGGAACATGAACTGGTTTCGTTCGCGCAATGCCCCTTCGTCAAAATCCAGTTCCCTCGTCAGCTCGAAATGCTCCCGATGCTCCGTGATGCCTACGATTCGGTCAATGCGGAAATGCTGTGCCCTGAACGTTGGATCATCCGCAATATAGGCAATTAAGTAGAAATAGTACTCACTGAACATCACCGCCGCCGGCAGGAGCTTCACTTTCACGCGATTCCGGCTTTTCTGGAAATAGTCGATGCTCAGCATCCGCCTGTCCTCGATCGCCCCGATGACCTTCCAGAGGTTGTCGATCACGCTGGGACAATTCGCCTTGACTTCGTGGTAGTGGTACACCTCCTTGCGGATGATGTGCTCCAGCGACTCACGGTCGCCGGTGGTGGTGAAGGATTTCAGCTTTTCGATGATCCGCAGCATGTCATCCCGATTCAGACTGCGGCTGCCGAGCAGAATTTTCACAAGTGCAAAAAGCTCCTTATTTTTGAGAAATTCCTCGTTGTCAAAATGATATGTACGGTCGCTTCGTGAATACTCCAGCTTGGCATGATGCACCAGCTCCGGATGCTCATGCAGGAAATTCTGGATCCTCGCAATATCCCTGCTGATGCTCTTGGTCGAAACTGCGTATTCCTCCGCAAGCTTCTTGGGCGAAATTCGTTCTCCGCGCAGACAGCGGATGAGGATCTCCAGCATCCGGTCGTTTTTATCAAAGTCCATAGTTGTACCCCCTTTCCTCTATTATACCACATCCAGCGGACAAACGGGTGTCTTTCTGAAAATATTTTTTCAGACAAAAGGGCAGCCGTTCCTGAACAGCCGCCCTTGATGTTATGAAACCTGATGCTTTTCCAGCCAGTGCTGTGCATAGGAACAGGTCGCTGTGACCTTGCCGTTCCTGCTCTGGATCTCCTCCACAGCCATTTTCACGAGCTTGCCGGCAACGCCCTGACCGCGCAGGGAGTCATCCACAAACGTGTGATCGATGCAGAAAATCCCGGATTCTGTTTCGGGAAATGTGATCTCTGCGATAACTTTTCCGGCTTCATTTTCGCAGTAAATGCGATTGGTTTCTTTCTGAAAGTCCATAGTATCAGCTCCTTTGGGGATAGTATGCGGAGAGGGGAGGGGGTTATGCGGGGTTTGCCTCATTTTCTCATCGTTTCATCAGTAAAGAGTGCGGTGGATGCTGAAAAAAAGCAGTTTAGGATAGGGGAGGATCGTGTCCTCACCATCATTCGATATTTATAACTGCAGCATTCTGACAATTATGGTTGAAAAATGATGTCCATACACACAGAATTATAATTTCCCCCTCAACCCTCTGAAACTCTCCAACGCACTCTGCAAATTTTCAATAATATCATCTGCAAGCTCATCCGCAGGCGGAAGATGATCCAGATCCGCAAGGGACTTGTCCTTGATCCAGAAAATATCGAGACTCAGCTTGTCCCTCTGCATGATCTCATCAATGGAGAAACGGCGGAAACGCCCCTCCGGATTCTCCTCCGACCATGTTTCATGACGGTCATGGCGATTCTCAGGATGATAGCACTGAATGAAATCCAGCAGATCTGCTTCAGTCATCGGATTTTTCTTCAAAGTAAAATGCACATTGGTGCGGAAATCATATACCCATACTTCCTTCGTTTGAATATCAGGGCTTGCAGGACATTTGTCAAAGAAAATCACATTCGCCTTAACACCCGGCTTATAGAAAATGCCTGTGGGCAGCCGCAGGATGGTATGCAAATCGGTTGTTTCCAGCAGCTTACGGCGGATGATCTCACCCGCACCGCCCTCAAACAGCACATTATCCGGCACAACGACCGCTGCTTTTCCGGTAGCTTTCAGAATCGTGTTGATATGCTGCACGAAATTCAGCTGCTTGTTGGAGCTGGTCGTCCAGAAGTCCTGACGGTTATATACCAAATCCTCGTCCTCCTGTTCGCCCTCCTCATTGGTAAAGGTGATGGAGGATTTCTTGCCGAACGGCGGATTCGTCAGCACATAGTCATACCGTTCGCCGGGATCAGTCAGCAGGGCATCGCCGAGGGTAACAGGAATATTTCCGTAAATATCACCGATATTATGCAGGTACAGATTCATCAGACAGAGCTTGAATGTAGTTGCAACCAGTTCATTGCCACGGAACGCCTCTGCTTTCATAAATTCCTTCTGCTCACGGTCAAGGGTATATGTATTCGCTATGAAATCCTGTGCTGCAAGCAGAAAACCGCCGCTGCCGCAGCAAGGGTCAATGACTGTTTTCATCGGCTCGGGACGGATACACTTCACCATTGCTTTAATCAGCGGGCGGGGTGTAAAGTACTGCCCTGCACCGCTCTTGATGTCCTCCGCATTCTTCTGCAGTAAGCCTTCATAAATTTCGCCCTTGACATCGGAGGACATGGATACCCATTTCTCCTTGTCGATCATGGCAACAATACGGCTGAGAATGGCAGCATTGCTGATTTTATTGGTTGCACCCTTGAAGATCTTGCTGAGGATTCCACCCTGTTCCGCAAGCTTTTCGAGGATCGCTTTGTACTTGGTTTCCAGCTCCGCACCTTTCAGCGTGTTCATATCGCTCCAGCCGTAGCCCTCCGGGATGCCCGTCTGCCGCTTGTAGGGCGGCTTTGCGTATTCGTCAGACATTTTCAGGAAGATCAGGTAGGTGAGCTGTTCCAGATAGTCACCGTAGGAAACGCCGTCGTCACGCAGAGGACCGCACATTCCCCAGACTTTGGAGATGATGGATGTGATTTGTTCGGACATGATTATATTCTCCCTTCAAACGCCTTTTTCAAAATACTCTGCCGCATAGCCTCAGCTTCCTGCAATGCGGTGTCAACGGTTTTCTCGATGCTGTCACAGACGGACAGGCGGGATTCAAGTTCAAAAACAATCATTTTCTGCTGTTCAATTGTCGGACATACTACGATAGGATCAATCAATGCCTTTACTCCGACATTACCTTGCCCTACATTTCCTGTTTCATATGAGAAAAATTGATTTCTATAATCAAACGAGGATAGGTAGTATTGATAAAACTCAGGTAAAGCTTTGCTAAAATTAAAGCGAAGTGCTGCAACTCTTTGATTTAGTAGAAAATTTTTTTGGTCTGTGATCATAGATACAAAACCGTAGTCCCTTTTTCCACGAGATCCTGTCAGTGTTATTAAACAATCACCTCGTTTTAGCAAGTATTTCTTTAATATATCTCCTTGAACTTCATTTGTCCTTGTGAAATCACGACTAAAATCAAATGTAAACTGCTTTACATTACCTATTTTAACCACAACGTATTGCCCATCAGCAGTATACTTTTTGCTTTTAAATGCATATCCGCTCATTACAGTTGAAATATCCTTTAATGCCAATTTGGGATAATCCCCCTCAAACGCCTCCTTCAGCACCGCCTGCCGATACACCGCAAGCTGTGCCTTGGTCTTTTTCAGCGTTTCCACAGCCTTGTCCAGCTCGGAGAACAGCTCCTCAATACGGGCGACAATGCGTTCTTGTTCGGGGAGTGGGGGGACGGGGACGGGAATTTGCTTCATACTTGCCTGTGTAAGCTTTAATCTTGTTGTACCTGAAACATAACCCTTGTAATTAAAGCTATTAAGATAGTAACAAAGAAACTTATTGTTGGTTTTAGAACGCAGTACATGAGCATGGTTGTTTACCCATGTCTTTCCGGATATTATGTATGCTTTTGTTGCGAAGGCACTTAAAAACGGTGCACCATCTTCGCCTAAAAGCACATACTCACCATCAGTAATATAGTCATCAATATAACCAACTTGTCCAGTAGCACCATAGTAAGGATATAATTCGGAAATAGCTTTTCCTGATATTCGTTCATTTCGCTCTTTGCTGTTGATTGGTTTGCGTAAATTATCACATATATCAACAGCCTTGTTTAAAGGTAAGTACTTCCAATTATTCCTCATCTTCTGTTCGCCTCACGCCATTTTCTTTCACACTCATAGCACCTGTTACTAACTATAGGTAGCAGTTTATGCATCAATCCCCAACAATTCGGACAATAATGAATTTCTTCGGGATCATCTTTTAGTGTAATATAATGCTCTTTATGCATTACTACTCTTTCTTCCAAGTCATGGGATTTCTGTAATGTAGAATTCTCCTCTCTTAAACGAGTGATTTCAGCCTGCATTTCCAAAGCCTGCGCACCTAAATCAAGAAGCTGTCTATATAATTCGATATTATCTGCTTTTTGAGCAATGCCAATGGCATCCTTTATTCCTTCATATAAACCCATAGTTTTCTCCTTTACGCCACCAATACCTCATTCATTTCCATCAAAATTTCCTCATAGCTGTCCCCGAACACTTCATAGAACCGTCCCAGACCGCCCCTGTGGTCAAAGGGATTCAGGTCAAGGTCGGAGGGTTCAATGCTCAGAGAAGCAATAATATGCTCCTTGATCAGACGCAGCCACTCCATTTGTTCCTCTGTAAAATGCACTGCACCTGCATTTCGGCGGAGCGTCCACTGCATGAAGTTATAATTCACCTTATCGGCAAACGGCTGCAGATTGTTCGCATAGCCCATCTCAAAGCGAATCATCGAAATCAGATCGGTCAGCTGTGCCATTGTGCCACGCTTCACCTGTTCCGGCTTCTTGATCGCATAGCAATCCCAGAGCCGTTCAATCGTAACGCCCTTGGTTTTCAGCTTCTCATAGAGCTTTTTCAGCTCTGCAATTGCCATCGGACGATTTTTGTAGCTTTCGTTGTAAATGATCCGCAGGGCAATGATCTCATTCTTGTTTTCCTCAATAAAGTCATGGAACGTCTGCAATACCCTGTCCACATTCTTTTCCTGTTCCTTGTCAAAGCCGGCAAACAGCACAGAGTCCAGATTTACATTGTCAATAATCTGCTCATGGCTGCGGCGGATGTTCTCGATAAACTCACGCACTTCCGGCTGATAGAACGGCTTGCAGGCTTCGTCTGCGAGTACTTTTGCAGACGATTTGCACTGTTCTTCATTTGGTGCATCCGTATGGAATGTCTGCACTGCTCTTGCAGAGATCTGCTCCTCATCGAATGCATTCAGCAGCATTTCCGCAAGATTCCCTGCGGAGGTGCCGACTTCCTGTTCAAAGGTCTTACGTTCAGACTGTGTCATCTGACTGTTCAGACGTATCAGACGATTGGCAAGAGAGGTTAATGTATCCTCATCCTTTGCACCGAGAGCCACATTCAGCATCAGTTCTTTCATGGACACTGTGGGCTTGCGTTCCAGCGTTCTGGTTTCGGTTTTCTTGGATTTGGTAACGCCAACAGCATCCACAATGACAAAGTGGTCTTTGTTTTCCGTTGCAGAGGGAGTGACCTTCTGGAGATCATCCTTATTGAGTGTGCGTGTGCCTCTGCCCTTCATCTGTTCAAAATAGTTCCTGCTGCGGACATCACGCATGAAGATCAGGCATTCGATCGGTTTGACATCCGTTCCTGTTGCGATCATATCAACTGTCACAGCAATACGGGGATTGTAGTCATTCCGGAACTCTGCAAGTGCACTTTCAGGGTTCTCGGCAGAATAAGTAATCTTTTTGCAGAAGGCATTCCCCTCACCGAATTCCTCACGAACGATCTGGATAATATCATCCGCATGGCTGTCCGTTTTGGCAAATATCAGCGTTTTAGGAACTTCCGTTCTGCGTGGAAACAGCGATGTATAAAGGTGCTCCTTAAATGTACGAATGACTGTGCGGATCTGACTGGGATTGACAATATCCCTGTCGAGCTGTGTGGGTTTATAGTCCACATCCTCGTCAAGTTGTTTCCAGCGTTTCGCCCTTGACATACGGTTTCGTGATTCAATCAGCTGTTTCATAATGTGTGCACCGTTCTTGCTGACATCCGTTTCAATGAGGAAGATGTCTTCACCGACATTGACACCATCAATGATTGCCTGTTCTCTGGAGTATTCACTGACGATATTCTCATTGAAATAAGCAAATGTACGCTTGTCCGGCGTTGCAGTCAGACCGATGATAAATGCATCAAAATATTCCAGCACCTGATTCCAGACATTATAAATGGAACGGTGACATTCATCTACAATGATGCAGTCGAAGAATTCTGGTGGGTATTTTTCGTTATAGACAACCTCTTTTGGGGCTTTACTCTCTGCCGTAACGTATTCGTGCATGGAGGTTTCTTCTGCAGATTCGTCTAATTCTTCATTTTTCAGGATTGAGTACATTCTTTGGATCGTACTGATGCAGATTTGTACATCGGACGGTATGTAGGAGCTTTTCAACCTACGCACACCGTAAATCTGAGAAAAGGAACGAGCGTCATCATTCGGCATATAGGCGAGAAACTCACGTTCCGCCTGTTCGCCCAATCCCTTGGTATCAACAAGGAACAGGATGCGGTTCATCTTTCCAAATTTCAGCATCCGATACGCTGCAGTGATGGCAGTGAAGGTTTTGCCTGCACCCGTTGCCATCTGAATCAAGGCTCTGGGTTTGTTTTCAGAAAGGGAACGATCCAAATTCTCAATTGCTCTTACCTGACAATCACGGAAACCTGTTGGATCAAAGGATGGAAAATGCTTCATATTATTGCGTACAGTATCCTTTTGGTTCAACAGGAACGCAAGTGTCTCGGGGCGATGAAATGTAAAGACTGTACGGGAACGGAACTTGACATCATCATAATCCGTGAAACGAGTCAGTTTGTCCGTTGCTTCATAAGCAAAGCGAATCCGATATTCGTATTTGATCCATTTGAAAGTACTGTTTGCATAGCGGGCAGACTGACTCTCAACGCTTGTAATGTTCTCACCAGCATCACTTTTCTTTGCTTCCACTACACCAACGGGCTTACCCTCTACAAACAATGCGTAATCCACGGGACCTGTGCTTGTCGGAAACTCACGCACTGCAACTCCGACAGAAGCACCCGGATTCAATTGTTTCACATCCTGTACGAGCCATCCGGCTTGTCTGAGTTTAGCGTCTATCTGTTCTCTTGCTTTCTGTTCGGGGGTCATAGTTTCACGCTCCTTAACGTAATGTGAGATGCAAAGAATCAGTGTATAAAAATACAATACTATTATAGCACATTTTGTTAATTCATACAAGAGGAAAATACATTTTTTGAGATATTTTTAGCTTCATTCACCCCATTCTCTTACGAATCACCGCATGAATATTTCACTCAAAAACTATTGAGCATATCAAGTACGTCCAAAATACGAAAAAACTCCCGATACTACGGTGATACCATAGCATCGGGAATTTCATGACCTTTGTGATAGGACAATCAGAAACAAATCCCCCATCCATCACTTCCCCATAATCGCCCTCAGCTTCTTCTCCAGTGAAGCGGACAGAATGCCTTCGCCAATCAACTCGGAGAGATCAGCCAGCATCTCCTGCGGCATGGTGCGAAGCTCAGCCACGCTCAGAGCGTCGAGCATTGCAAACAGCTCAAGCAGCTGTTCGTCTCCGAACGGAGCAGAATTGTTCGCCAATGCCTTGTCAAGCATTTGATCGATCATAGTGAACGATTCCGTCAATTCCAGGGCAATGCCGCACTTCTCGCAGAAATCGGAGAGCAGTGCAAGGGAACGATGCGATTTTGTCAGAATGGTTTTCGGGCAAGTTCCATACTGCACGATCCTGATCGCCAGCTCATTGAGCAGATCGGACGCAATTTCGGGATAATAACCGGCATTTTCAAACTGTATTTCCTTCTTCTTGCCCCTGTCACCAATCAGCATCAGTGACGGATACACAAGCTTCTGCATTCCATGATCCGGATATGGATGACTTGTGATGAAATGTGCACATTCCCACGTACCCTGTTTTTTGAGCGTTTGCAATTGCGTGAGCAGCAAGGCGTTCTCAAAGAGCGGTGCAGGATAAACGTCCTGCGGCATTTCTGGCAGTGCCATCAGTGTCCACTTGTACCCGCTGCCATTGGGAGTGAGAAGCGGAATCCGTTCCGGTGCATCCCCCAGACCGAGCTTCACCTTGCTTGTTGCCTTCAATTGCTGTGCGACCTCATGCGCCGCATGAAGTGCCTCCAGCAGATATTTGCAGTCATCCTGTGTGGTAATATACCATGGTGCACAGAATCGCTGAAACTTCATGAAATTAGGATAGGACTTCCGACCTTTCAAACTGATCCCATGTGCTTTGGCGTATGCCTGTACCGGCGGGATCATTTCATCCATCATGTCGGACTTGTTGTCCAGCCCAAGCTGCAGACAGTTCTGTTCCAGCAAAATTGCAAAAGAGGAGTTCATTTGCGGTGCGATTTCGTTGATAAATCGCAGAGAAAACAATCCCTCCTCACCAATGTACAGCGACAGTGCAAGACATTCGCCCAGATTGCCCATAACACAGCAATACCCGATCTCACCATTGGAGAGCTTGACTGCAAAAATATCCGTATCATAGAGATTTTTCCAGAGCTTTTCACTGCGGAACCGGAACGCCGCCTCCATCAGCGCATCCGGAATCTCCGGAGGTTCGGGCGAAAATTTCGGTTCGTCATCAGTATCGGAAACCGCCGCATCACAGCGGCTTGTCATTTGGATCAGCGGTCTTTCCGGCATTTCATTCGCTGAATCAGGACAGTAATCCTCATCCATATCCTCATCATAGACCGGATACTGCGGCGGTGCCTCTCCCTTTGCACGAACGATCAGTGCACCGGAAGTTTCCTCGTCCAACACCTGTAACACCTTGCACTGAAACCGCCATTCATCGCCATAATCGAACAGAAATTTGAATGCCTGTCCTTTTTGCAGGTTCAGCTTTACCAGCTTGATCCGGTCAGCATAGGGCGGTTCTTCGCTATAGGGACTGTTGTAACTGTCGTCATCCGACCACCAGTGATTGTCCATAAAGAAGGAGTAAAGGTGATCCATTTCAAAATCAAACGCATCAAGAATATATCCTGCAAGATCGTCCAGCGTTTTCTTGCCGGACACCCGGATATGACGATAACAGCCCGTTCCGAGCGATACGCTGATGATGTAGGAAACTGTCTTTTTGTAAGTTCTTGCTTTCATTGTGCACCTCCAAGTTTTTCATATACTTTTGCTTTTCAAGCGATTCTTTTTTGATTCGCACGCATTTGCGAAATGCTCTCATTCAAAGGTAGTTAGTATTCATCGCCCCATTCTCCTCACTCTTTTTCATAAGAGAGATTGCAGGATTGATCTTGTATTTTCCTCTTAAAAATGTCATTCACCGTGTTTGACCCGCAAAAATTAAGATGCAAAAAATCCCGAAATCCCGTATTGTAACGGTATTTCGGGATTTGTGTAACCTTTACGGTTACGCATGTTTGGTTGGTGGAGGCGGCGGGAAGTAAATCGCACGTTCACCGCGTTTTTTACGCATCCACACTATCCCGTGTAATTCCGAATTACAGCCGTTTTCTTTTATGCTGTTCGTGTACCTGTTTTATTGAAATTGTCCGAATTCAATTTATTCGGGGTTTTTTCGGGGCTTGTATTTCAGATCTTCACAGTGTTCAGAATGCCCACAGCACGTTCTTCCTCCTTGGGATAGAGGTGCGCATAGGTGTTCCATGTTTCTTCAAT
This sequence comes from uncultured Ruminococcus sp., assembly GCA_937901485.1. Taxonomy (GTDB): domain Bacteria; phylum Bacillota; class Clostridia; order Oscillospirales; family Ruminococcaceae; genus UBA3855. Next base: position 236 of record CALGTT010000403.1, on the reverse strand, counting down.
ATTGCTATGCCCAAGACGGCGGGAAATCTCCTGAATGTTAATGCCGCTGTTTGCCAGAAGGGAAGCATGGGAGTGCCGGAAATCATGGATCCGGATCACCTTCAAGTCCGCGCGCTCTGCATAGGCTTTGTTACGCTTCTGAAGGCTTGTATCCCGCAGTGCTCTGGTGCATCCGCAGATCTTCATGTCATGCGTAAATCCTTCAATATTCTGGCAACGCGTCCTGTGCGCCTCCA
>CALGTT010000402.1 GCA_937901485.1 uncultured Ruminococcus sp. | reverse complement strand
TAGAAGACGCGCTTGAAAAGTTCCGTCGTGGGGAACTTTCGCAAGACGAGTATGAAACCCTGAAAGCGCAATTAAAGAAGCGCCTACCCATCATCACTTTCCATGCCACTTTCCAAAACGGGAGAAGGTCACGGCACCGATCGAGTGATCAAAAAAACGCTCGAGGGGATTCCCTGCGAGGTCGTTTTCGATCTTGAGAAAACCGACCTGCCCCATCCCAACACCATGGATTTCATCGCCTTCAAGGAGGGCGAGGAGATCGGCAGAATGCGCGTGTTTTACAAGGACGGCACACTCGACTTCACCGAGCTGAAAAAAGGACTTACCGCGCCCCATATGCCGCCGGTATTCTGCGGTAATGCCGTGTGGCTGCTTGCCCTTGCCAATGCGGATCTGCAGCGCGGCAGTGAACAGAACCAGAATCAGGTGTACCTGCATCTGGGCAATCATATCAATATTTCCGTGCTCCGACCGGAGAAATACGAAATGGACTACCTGACCTACAGCTACCTGACAGAACGCTGTATTGTCCATCCGGGCGGCAGACAGCAGGACGGCTATCCGGCAGGTTCCGTCCGTGCACAGCTTTCCATGCAAGCCATGCAGGCACGGATCGCGCAGGTGTACGGCAGGGAACGCACCCCGTTCCTCTACAGTGCGACCGATGGCTATATTGAGCATGTGACGCTTGAACAGATGTATCAGGCAGTATCCGCCGGCGATAAGCGATGCGAGGAGGTCGTGCAGGAAATCATGCAGGACTGGAGTGTTCTGCTGCACAATCTGGTATGCAGTTTCCAGGCGCAGAAAGTCGTACTGCATCACTTCGGGCTGACGGAACGCGGATTTTCGCATTTTAAGCGATATATCAAGGAATATACCGGTGATGATATTGCCGAGCGCATTGTATTGAGCAGCGTCAGCGAAAAGACCGATTTCCTTGCCGGCTGTTCGCTTGTGCTGATGAAGAATTTCTACCTCAACGGCGGACAGGCAACATAAAGGAAATACCATACAAAAAACGCCTGCGGCGCAGGCTCCGTATAGCAGAAAATTCCCCCCTTAGACAACACTAAGGGGGGAAACTTATCAATAGCTTTGTGCCGCTTGCTGAAAGCAAAAGGCACATTGCGGTTTGGTGCATTGTTCCGCGAAAAAGTGCACGCTGCGCACTAAAAGACCATCAAACGCGTCTGCCAGCGCGGGCTCCGCGCCTCCGCGCCTGCCACACTGCACAAAGAATGTGTTGCCGCTTTGTGCGGTATTCCATCTTGTTTTCTGTCAAAATCTGTGGTATAATAAATATAGGTATTTCCGAAGTGAGCCATGCCGTGTGCATGGCTCAAAAACTATGAAAGGAGGCGTATGAATCCAGACGGTTCATACAAATATCTTATGGAAAAAAACCTGATCATCATGCTTGTGACGATTGTCGGCTATATGCTGATGATGGTCGGCATCGGCATTTTTTATTCGCGCAAGAATAAAAATGTCAGCGACTTCTACCT
>CALGTT010000401.1 GCA_937901485.1 uncultured Ruminococcus sp. | reverse complement strand
AGCGATGACTCCAACCGCACCAAGAACAACGGCGGTGCGCGTGTGCCCGGTGACAACAACGTGACCGGCGGCACTTCCGCATGGGTGCAGGTTTACGGCGACAACAGCTTTGTGGAAACCGCATTCCAGATCGCTGACAAGTACGCGCCGGAGAGCTGCAAGCTGTTCTACAACGACTACAACGAGTACTGGGATCACAAGCGCGACTGCATTTATAATATGTGCAAGGGCTTGTATGAAAAGGGCTATCTGGACGGTATCGGTATGCAGTCCCATATCAATGCGGATGCCAGCGGCTTCTCCGGCACTGCAAATTATGTGACCGCAATGAAGAAGTACGCCTCCATCGGCTGTGAGGTGCAGGTAACGGAGCTTGACATTTCCAGAGAGAACGGCAAGTTCAGCGATGCACAGCAGGCAAGCAAGTACAAGGACGTATTCCAGGCGGCGATCGACATCAACGAGGGCAATTACCCCGGCAAGGTGACCGCAGTCTGCATCTGGGGCCCGAATGATGCCAATACATGGATCAAGACCGAGAATGCACCGCTTCTGTACGATACACAGCACAAGCCCAAGACCGCTTACAACACGCTGATGTCCATGATCCCCGAATCCGAGTGGGTTGAGGGCGGCTATGCAGGCGGCGGAACGAGCGAACCGCCCAAGCCCAATGATTTCGGCTGGTACTTCCAGGACGGCTTCGAGGGCGACCTGTCCGCATGGCAGGGACGCGGTGCAGCGACCATCATGACCTCCGGCAGAACTGCCTATGTGGGCAGTGAAGCACTGCTGGTGCAGGACAGAGAATCCGCATGGAACGGCGCGAGCAGATCCCTGAATCCGAGAGCGTTCGTACCGGGCAATGAATACAGCTTCAGTGCGATCGTGACCTATTTTGACGGCGGCATCACGGATACCTTCTACATGAAGCTCCAGTATGTGGATGCAGCGGGCGAAACGCAGTATTCCACCATCGCGGAGGCAACCGGTGTCAAGGGTGAGTGGGTACAGCTTGCAAACACCAATTACAAGATTCCGGCAGATGCAACAGACATGCAGATCTACATCGAAACTGCCGAAACAACGAACAATTTCTACATCGACGAAGTGATCGGTGCAGTCGGCGGCACGGGCATTCTTGGACCGGAACAGCCGGAGATCCCCACCGAGACCACACCTCCCGCATCTGCGACCGGCATCAAGGGCGACATCGACATGGACGGCACGATCACGGCATTTGACGTGGCTGCTTCCAAGAAGGGACTGCTGAAGGGCTTTGCTTCTGACGCAGCGAAAAAGGCAGCTGACATTGACGAGAACGGTACAGTTGAGGTCGTTGACCTTGTACAGCTGGTAGAGTTCGTCATGGGCAGACGCGACAAATTCACGGTTGTGGAAAAGCCGATGGCTTCTGTGGATGTGGCTGCAATGAACTCCCTGTTCTCCGGCATTACACCGGGCACAAGCATCAAGAAGGACAAAGAATTCAACCCCCTGTACACACAGCGTTTCGGTGCTGACCCCGGCGTTATGGAATATAACGGCAGAGTTTATGTGTACATGACCAACGATATTTTCGAGTATAAAAACGGCGAGCTTGTTGATAATTCCTACGGTCTGATCAACCAGATCAACTGCATCTCCTCGGATGATATGGTGAACTGGACTGACCACGGCATCATCAACGTCGCAGGCTCCAACGGTGCGGCAAAGTGGGCAAGCAATTCCTGGGCACCCTGTGCAGCACACAAAACCATCAACGGCAAGGAGAAGTTCTTCCTTTACTTCTGCAACGGCGGCAACGGTGTCAGCGTGCTGACAGCCGATTCTCCCACCGGCCCGTGGTCCGACCCTCTTGGCCACGGTCTCATTACCCGTTCGACTCCGAACTGCGCGAACGTCACATGGCTCTTTGACCCCGCAGTATTTGTGGACGATGACGGAACGGGTTACCTCTATTTCGGCGGCGGTGTTCCCACTGGAAAAGACGCAGACCCCGGAACAGCAAGATGTGTAAAGCTTGGCGCAGACATGATCAGTCTCGCGGGCGATCCCCAGACAATTAACCCCCCCTATTTGTTTGAGGACTCCGGCATCAACAAGATCGGAAACAAGTATTACTACACTTACTGCTCAAACTGGAACACCTCCGGAAATTCCTATGGCCTGACAAGCGGTGCCATTGAATACATGGTCAGCGACAGCCCGATGGGCCCGTTCACCTACGGCGGCGAGCTGTTCCGCAATCAGGGCGTATTCTTCGGATACTACGGCAACAACCATCATTCCATCGTAGAGCTGAACAATAAGCTGTATCTGTTCTATCATTCCCGTCCGGTGGCTGGTTCTATGGGCATCGACTTCAACTACAGAAGTCCGCAGGTCAACGAGATCAGCATGAACGGCGAAAAGATCAGCAGCGTGACCGGTACAATGACGGCTGTTCCGCAGCTCAGGAAGCTCAGCCCCTACGAGAAGGTACAGGCAGAAACCATGTCCCATCAGGCAGGCATCAACGTCAGCGGTCTTGGCGACACTGTTGTCACAGAGATCGAAAAGGGTGACTGGACGAGAGTGACCGGTGTCAATTTCTCCAACGGCTGCAAGAGCCTGACCGTCAGAGCATCCTCCAAGAGCGGCGCAGCGATCAAGGTTTGCACGGGCAGTGCAAAGGGCGACGCTGTGGCATATGTAGAAGTTCCCGCAGGCGGCATGTCCGAGATCACAGTTCCGGTCATCAGCAGCCTCAGCGGTGAAAAGGATCTCTACTTCGTATTCAGCGGTCAGCTTGAATTCGACTGGTGGAGCTTCTCCTGATCATACCAAACCTATTTATAACAATTCCAATACAAGAACTGCTGCATGGTATGTGCGGCAGTTTTTGTTGTATCCGCGCAAACAAAAGCCGCTGCATTTGCAGCGGCTCAAAGCATTTATTCTTTTACGATCATCTTCCATGTACCGGCATCCATTTCATTGCCGCCGGTATTGCTCACGATCACGTTTCCATCCGGAAGCACATAGACACCGCGCACCTCGTAGCCCTCGAACACCGTGCTTGCCCAGTCGATCACGACCTCGCTTTTGCCCGTTGCCGCGTGGATGCCGTACAGTGCCTCCTGCGCCTGAAAATAGAAGTCATAGCCGTTTGTGCCTGCAATGACCGCGCTGTGGTAGGCAGGAATGCTCGCGCCCTCGATGGGCTTCAGAGCCATCTCCTTGGGATCGACACATGCCATCAGCGTCTGCTGTGCAGTGCCGTGATACAGCAGATAGACCTTGCCGTCAGCACCGGCGATCAGTTCATCGCCAACGAGCATATCGCCGCGGATGCTGCCGAGATACTGCTGCTCCTTGTCAAACACCATCACCTGATGGCTGCCGACAATGTCAAAGCCTAAGAAGTAAGAATTGCCCGCGCTGTCCACCTGCATTGTCGGATAATCCACGCTCTCACCCGTGGTTTCATCCAGTGTGAGCATGTCCTCCACGGCACACTCGTCAATGAGCGTCATGGTACTGTCATACACCTCGACATAGCGTTCCTCGCCAAATTCACCGAAGGCATAGAATACATAGATAGTGTCATCCGCACCGGAAACGACCTTCAGGATGTCCCCTGCCTCACTCAGACGGCTGAGCGTTTTCGGTTCTGCGGTGTTGGTCTTCATATTATAGAGAACCGCAGTTCTTCCGTCATATTCATTCAGACCGATCAGCAGGTACTGACTGCCAAGCGGATAAATGTGCTCTACCAGCTTCATTCCCTCGATCGCGTTGGGTTCTACGATGAACTGACGGTCTTTCGGCTCTGTCACGGGCTGGGCGGTAACTGCTGTCGTTTCGGTCGGTGTGATCTCCGAATTTACGCCCTGTGCATCACAGCCGGTCAGGACTGCGGCAAGCATCAGCGCAAACAATGCATAACATTTTTTTGTTCTCATGAATGATTTGTCCTCCGTATCTTTCTCTTTCTCCCGTATCTATGACTGTATTATTCTTATTAGTACAGATTACAGTATACCATATTTCGACCGCATTGTCAATAAAATGACAAACACTGTAAACATTCCTTAATCATTGTGTGAAGAAATGTTCCGTTTTACACTAATGGTTTGTAAAAACGAAACCCTGATGATACACTTTCACTTGAATAGAAGCCAAGAGTTGCCCCCTCCGCTGCCGAACAGCGGCGGTGGCTGCGCCTCCGCGTCCTGCTTTTTCGCTGCATCGCACTCAGCTCTGCTCACTCAGATAAATGCTCACTCTCGACTGCATCATCTCCGCGCATTCCTGCGGTGTCTGGTCGCCGGCGAGCATTTTCTCTGCCTCCTCCAGCAGAATATCATGCACCCTGTAATCATAATAGGAACAGGTGCGGACTCCCTCGATGTAGTCGCGCAGAATGTCGGATTCCCAGCTTTCAAGTGCGCCGACGAACATTTCCCCGAACGCCATAAAGGTGACATTATGCTCCGCTTGTTCGATCTGGAATTCCAGTGCGCCCCTGTGGATGGGCATGGAAAGTTTCTTCTGGTACTCCTCCGAGAGCAGATGCTTCATGAAATCCCAGATCTTCTCCTTTTCAGCGGACTGCGCATTGATGGATACGGTGAATCCTGTATTGAATACACCGCCGTTGCCACGATCTATGTTTTCCACCTGCACCATCGGGAAGCCCGTCAGGGTAATATCCGCATCACCAAAATAGTACCGCCTGATCGTGCGGATGGCGATGGGGTCGGTGATGGATATATCATTGGACATGAACAGCACGCGATCTTCCGTCCAGTTGGTCTTGTAGTTGAAGCCATAATTATCATTCATCGTCAGATAGAATTCGTCCCCCTGCGGAATGCGGTTCAGTTCCTCCAGAAGCTTCACAAAATCCGGCGAATCAAAATAACACTCCGCGGTTTCACGGTTGATCGTTCCGGTCTGGAAGTTCCGCATCCATGTTTCTGCAAGGATTTCCGCAGGCGAATAGATCCACCTGTCCATACCCTCCTGTAAGGGAATATCCAGCTGTTCTCCGAGGGAAAGCCCCTGTTCCGTTCCGACATATTCCGTCTTTGCTATGCCCGTCATGATCTCGAAGCCCACGCCAAGCCGCAGGAGCTTGTCCTTGTATTCGTAGGCTTCAAAGAAATTCTCGTAGTAGTCCGCCCTGTTGAATGCGGTGTCTGCGTCCATCAGCGCATACCAGTCGGCGAAAAGTCCCTTGCTCGCAAGGCTCTCAAAATTCTGTCCGTCCGCACAGATCATGTCCGCAATGATGCCGTTCATCATGTCCTCTTTCATGATCTCATAGCCCTTGTGCGGTTCATCGGGCGTGTCGTATTCGCCGTAGTCCTTGACCATGATGCGGCAGCCCGTTTCCTGCCGGTTGTAGTCCATGATCGCACTGAGCAGTGAAAGTTCCAGATCGACCGCCGCAAGGCTGATGAGCCGGGTATTGTCGATCTCCTCCTGTGTGCGGGGCGTGAGATGCCAGTAAACATCACCGTCACTCACGACGAACGTGCCGTCATCGATCGGAATGCAGTCGTAGACATACAGCAGATCGGAGTTGGTCCAGTTGACGATCTGCGTGGTTTCCTCCCCTTTCACGCCGTAAATGCCGTAGCCTGTCCGGTAATAGAAGTCATAGCCGTTCGTGCCGGTCACACAGCCGCCAATACCGTGGATATATTCCCCCGTATTCATGTCCCGCGGCAGCTTGGCAGGCTCTGCGGAGTGGTTCACCGCATCCAGTTTATAGAGCTTTTCGTAGCCGTTTCCTTTGTTGTCATTCTGTATATAGCTTGCGTAAACCGTACCGTCCGCCGTGGTGAACATGTAGTTGAACATATCAGTCGGCGGTTCGGCTCTGCCGTAGAGCTGAAAATCGCTGTTGTAGCTATGGATCATCGGCTCATGGTTCGTTGATTCATCGGCACGCATGACATACCAGTTGCCGTCCTTGTCGATGCTGGTCTGTTCCGGACGGAAATAGTCGTCCCAGAACATCTGGTGCGGCAGTTCACGGGTTTCGAGGAGGTTCAGGTCTGCGTCATAGACCTCCATACAGCGGCGGTGGATGTCGAACTCGCCGCCGCCCTTGCCCTGATAGATCATGCAGACGATGCCGAATGTGCCGTCGGAGAATTCGATCGGCGCGGAGTCCATGCGTTCGAGGGGTTCGAGGTTTTCCGTGCACTGCGGTTTGAAGCGTGTTCCGGTCTGGGTTTCGAGGTCATACCAGCAGTATTCCGTACCGCCGCCGTTGGGCAGGACTTTCGAACAGAGGAGATGCGTCCCGACCGCAAAATGCGGATCATGCGTCACGCTTTTGAGCGTCTGTTCAATGTGCCACGAATGCTTCATGGAAAGCTCCAGTGTCGCGCCCTCCTTCTGTATTCCGCCGATGTTCGCACATCCGGTAAATCCGGAAACGGCGAGGGTGAATGCGGACAGCAATGCCGTAAATCTTGTCTTTTTCATATCTCATCTCTCCTTTATAGATCAAAAAAACAGGGTACAGATTTTGCTCTGTACCCTTAATACACATCATGTGTGTCATTCCTGACACAAAATAAAAGAAATTCGCAAACTTTGGAGAGTTGTATAAATTTCGGCATATTTCTTTATCTATTATGACGAAACCAATACCGGATTTATGACTGCTCACTCAGATAAATGCTCACTCTCGACTGCATCATCTTCGCCGCCTGTTCCGCGGTCTGGTCACCTGCGAGGAACATTTCCATTTCCTCACGGAGCACCTGTTCGACTGCCGCGTCATAATAGAATGCCGTGTCGATCTGCTGGATGCAGGCGTAGAGCGTGTCCATGCTTTCCTGCGTTGCCGCGCCGATGTTCACGCTGGTATCACCATAGAATTCCGTTGCACCGACCATCTTTGTCGCAAGCGTGAGCTTTTCTTCCAGTATGCTCCGATGGATCGGCATCGGACCGTTGAGCTTCTTCTGGAATTTCTCGGAGAGGAGGTACTTCATGAAATCCCACACAGCATCCTTTTTCTCGGACTGGGCGTTCACGGAGAGCGTGAAATCGCTCTGGAACACGCCGCCGCCGGCAGTTCCCTCCACGGTCGGATAGCCCATGAGCGTGATGGGCGTGTCACGGAATGCGGTGCGGATCATCGCATAATAGTCGATCGGCTCGGAGAAGGTGCAGAGCTTCACCAATGCACGATCCTCCAGAAATGCGTCCATGTCCACGGGCGGCTGTTCGCCGGGTGCGCTCTGTATCCAGATGCCGGAGTATTCGTCCGTGGAATAGCCCTTGATCATTTCCAGAAGCTGCACAAATTCGGGCGTATCGAAATAGCACTTGACGTTTTTCCGGTCGATGAAGCTGCTCTGTGCAGCCTTGAACCAGAAATCCGTTGCAAACTGCTGGTTGTAGAACTGGAACAGCTCCATGCCGTCCGCAAGCGGCTGGTTCATGAATTCCGCAAGGGTTCTGCCCTGCTTTTCGCCCACATGCTCCGTCTTTGCCGCCGCCGTATGCAGGCGGAACGAAACGCCCAGCTTCTGGAGCTTTCCGCCGTATTCCATGCTTGTGAAGTAGTTTTGCAGATAATCCGACCGATTGAATTCGGGATCTGCGTCCATGAGATCATACCAGTCCGCAAACAGCCCCTTTCCGGCAAGGTTTTCGAAATTCAGACCATCCGTGCAGACCAGATCTGCCACGATGCCGTCAAGGAGATCCTCACGGAGTTTGGCATGACCGAGGGACTGATCCTCCGATGTATTATAGTCTGCATAGTCCTGCAAAATGATGCGTACGCCGGTATCCTGCCGGTTGTAGGCAATGACGATATCCTCCAGACGGTCATACATCCCGACAGTCGAAAGCGTGATCAGCTCTGTATCGGCGTATTCTTCGGGAGTGCGCCGAACGGCGATGTTGTTCTTTTCCTGCCAGATGTCCTCCTCCAGCGTCCGCAGATAGAACGAACCATTTGCAAACGGCGCATAATCAAAGACCGTTCCGACAGGAATATCGGAATTGATGTAGTTCATCACGCAGGTGAAATTACCGTCCTGTACACCATAGATGCCGTAATCATCGGAATAGTAGAAATCATATTCCCCCGTTCCGGTATAGAAATTCACACCTGTCCAGCCACGCCCGCTGATGGGTTTTCCGATTTCCGTGCAGGTTCTCTCCACGGCATCAAGGCGGTAGATCTTATAATATTCCTCATTGGTTTTGTAATCCTGATTCATCAGCTGTGCATAGATCTCACCATGTCCGCCCTGCATCAATCCCCGAAGCATGAGATTGGTCGGATAGGTGATATTCCCGTAATACTGGAACGACTTGTCATAGCATTCGATGCTCTTCGTCTGCGTGTTCACATCATAGGCGATGCAGTAATAATTCCCCTCTGCGTCCACGGTAAAGCTGCCGTTGTAGAGAAACTGTCCCTGTGCGATCTCCTCCGGAATCTCGATGGTTTCGATATAATTCAGCTTGTCATCGTAGATCTCGATACAGCGGCGATCGACCTCCACCTCTGTTTTCAGCTGATTGCTAATCATACACAGGATGCCGATCCTGCCGTCATACAGGTTCAGGACATGGGCACTCATATCATTGCTTGCGACCTTGTCCGCTGCACACTGGGGGATGAATTCGCCCCTTTCCTCGGTTTCGGCATTGTACCAATGGAGGGTCGTTGTTTTTGCCATACTGTCATAGCTCGACTGGATGAGGATGTTCCCCACAGCGTCATGGCTTTCCAGTCTCGGCGGAAAATCCGCAAGCTCCGTCATCCGATAGGAATTATACAGGATATCCCCTGCGTCCCCGTCCTCGTCCATAATGATATCCCCCGATGTGCCGGTTTCGTCCGTGGTGTCAATGTGTTCGGTCTGTCTGCCGCAGGCGGTGAGCGCGGATGCGCCGATCGTGACGGCTGTCAGTAATGCGAGAAGTTTTTTGGTTTTCATAGTTGTTTCTTCCTTTCTTTCTGGTAAACGGCGGCTGCACTCAGGACTGCTCACTCAGGTAAATGCTCGCGCGGCTCTGGATCATCTTCGCTGCCTCCTCCGGTGTCTGGTCACCGGCAAGCACCATCTGCATTTCCTCCCAGAGGATGCTGTAGACCGTTTCATCGTAGTAATAGCAGGTATTGATATTCTGCACATAGTCATAGAACGCCGCCATTTCCTCCTCCGTTGCATTGCCTACATTCACTTCACCCGATTCGAAATACATCATCTGCAGGGACTGCTTTGTGGCAACGAGCATATCCTCCTCCAGACTTGCCCTGTGAATGGGCATGGAGTTGGTCAGCTTCTTCTGGTAATCCTCCGAGAGCATGTGCTTGACGAAATCCCACACGATCGCCTGATACTTCGACTGCGAATTCACGGAAATCGTATAATCCGTCTGGAAAATGCCGCCGTTGCCCTCCTGCATCGGGTTGCCCCGATCCGAGTCAGGATTCTGTTCGAGGTGAGGGGTATCCCGATCTTGGATTGAAATCGGGTAGCCGAGCAGTGTCATGTCATCCTCCTTGAACACCACGGATCTGAGTGCATGGTAGCCGATGGGCTGGCGGAAATTGTACTCATACAGCAGGATCTCATCGTTCTGCACCGCACGCAGTCCCGCTGCGCCCATTTCGGGATAGTCCTTGAACATTTGCAGGATCGCCGCAAATTCGGGCGTATCGAAATGGCATTCGCCCGTCTTTCTGTCCACAAAGCAGTTCTGCGTGTTGCAGAAATAATTCTGGATCATCCATTCCTTGTTGTAGAGTCCATACAGCTCCATCCCCTCCGGCAGGGTGTCACGCAGAGCCATGAGTTCGGATACGCTGATGCCCTGTTCCGTGCCGACGTGCTTTGTCTTTGCCGCCGCT
>CALGTT010000400.1 GCA_937901485.1 uncultured Ruminococcus sp. | reverse complement strand
AGTATTTTCATATCATCATCCTTTCTGGGGGCTGCAGCGATCTTCTATTATGATTATACCATACCTCAGTCCTGTTTTCAATAGGCTTGCCCAGTACATGGCATGGAACGGCAACGCATCCTTGACAAACGCTCGAATGATATGTTATGATAAAAAGGAAAGAGATGCCGGAAGGCACAACATGTACGAAGCCATGGAAAACCACATGGGCGGAAAGGAAGTGAATCCATGTCGGATCAGATGATACTGATTTGTGAGAAATGCGGAAAGATCCGGTGTGTTCCTGAAAACGATGCGTATGCAAGTGCGTGTGACTGCGGTGAAACAAAGAAATTTCACACACCAACGAACAGCAAGGTGAAAAAGGCGATCATTGAGATCATTCCGAAGATCACGCAGGCTGGTGTTATTGCTGCGGTGGGATTCTTTGCACCAGGGCTGATTCCGTGGGCATATCCGTTCACCCTCAAGGCTCTGGAAGTTACAACGGATCATGCCATCGAAAAATGCGGCGAATGGATGCAGAACCGATTATATGAGGAGGACAACTACCAGAAACAGATCAGCAGTCTTTTTGAAAAAGAACTCAAAAAGCTGACGGAACAGGGTAATCCGAATCTGAAAGCGAGAAAACGTGGCAATGGTTACGCCAAATACCAGCACTTCCGCCAGTACTATCATTTCTGTCAGGAGAACAGTGTTTCGATCTATTTTCTCCTCAGGGAAAATAACAAGCATCCGGATATTTTTCACGAGGATACCATCCGGTACATATTTGAAAATCTGTTCAAAGTGGAATCCACACATGATTCGGTACTCGATGACATACTCACATGTGCACTGGAGCTGCGGCGGAACTTCAGAAATGCGATTCTGAGCGACCATGAGCTTTCACAGATCTGGCTGCTGCTGGACATGCAGAATCGTCTGGACACGCAGATGAAGCTGCTTTCAGAGAAGTTTACTGACATTCAGAACCTGCTGAATCCTCGTCCTACGGACACGGATACATTCACAGGCTTTGTCCGGAATGCCCATCTGCCGGTAACTCTGAATGCTGAGAATAACCGTTTCAGCTACTATAACCCCAAAATCGGCTTTCATGGCAGAAAAACGGAGCTGACACAGCTCCATGCGTTTCTACTTGATGCACGTCCCGTTGTTGTGTGGACGATCACCGGACAGGGCGGATGCGGCAAAAGCCGCCTTGCCCTGCAGTTTGCGAAGGAATGCCGTTCGGAGATGGGCGTGGTCTGGCTGGATAATACGACGCTGAACCAGTGGAAACATATCCGGAATTTTGAGGTGGATGACAGCATCCCGAACCGCACGGTGCTTTTTATCTGCGACTATGCCTCCGAAAAGCTGCCAGAGCTTGACGGACTGATCGGTCAGCTCCGGCAAATGGACGGCAAATTCCGCATTCTGCTGCTGGAACGTGCACAGAACTGGCAGAATACGCTCCGGCAATCCTCGCAGTACAGACAGGCGGGCGACTGCCTGTATCGGGATGAATCCCTTCATCTCTCCGACTTCCAGCTGGACGAGGAGGCTTGCAGAAGAATCATTGCTGATTTTGCGGCGGCGTATTATGATCGGACGCTGACCGATGCAGAGGCAGATGCCATCATTGAGCGAACCCAGAACCTGACCGTCAACGGCACAAAGCGGCAGAAAGAGATCCGCTGTCTGTTCATGCTGCTGATGACGGATGCCTACTGCAACAGCGGAGCAATGAACCATTGGGATGCGGATGCACTGGTCAAGGAATACATCAAGCGTACCAAGATAATGGCTCTGAAGAAGTATTCTGAGGATATCGTTCACCATGCCTACCGCCTGCTGGCTCTTGCTACGGCGGCGGGAGGGCTGAATCTGGAAGATGCAAACCATCCGCAGCTGATTTCGGAGCAAATCGAAACGCTGAACAATCTGCTGAACTGGGATCGTTCCGAACTGGAACGGCTTCTCAGCATGATCACCGACTCCGCTTCCGGCGGCTCCGTCATCAAACCGCTGTATCCGGATATTGTCGGGGAATATCTTTTCTGCTCGGAATATCTGAATTACAATTACCCAAAGGCTATCACCGCATGGCATGAGCATCTTTCAAAGTGTGAATATACCGATGCATTTCTCGCTCGTACCACTGCCGACTGGATAGAATTAGGGCTGAAAGTCATCGACAAGCTGGAGCACTCTGCACCGGAGCTGTTCGATACAATCGAGATATTGGCAGATGCCATGCAGGAGATCAACAGCCATGCGGACGCACAAAAGGTCAAAGAACATATGCACAGCAAGCTTTCTCCTGAGGACATCCACGGCATGACAGCGTATGCTGCTGCACTGAAACGGATGCTGGAGCTTTCCAATGCTGTGCAGAGAGAAAAGCTATTTGCAGAAATGCAGGAGCTGTATCCCCTGACTCTGCCCATTCTGTCGGACGAACAAGCACCGCCTCTGCTGGACAGGCTTGGCACAATTTATGAGGCGATGGGAAAGTATCTCTTGGCGATAGAATACCAGCAAAAAGCTTTGGAAATTGCAGAGGGTTCTGATACAGTGGATGAACTGGAAACGGCACGACTCTGCAACAACATTTCTTTGATTTGTTGGAATATGGGCAAGCTTGAACAGGCATTGGAGTATTCGCTGAAAGCTCTTGATGTCAGAGAAAAGATGCTTGACACGGAGCATCCGTCCACTGCCACGTCCTACAATAATATTGCTCTGATCTATCACGATATGGGCAAGCTTGAACAGGCATTGGAGTATTCGCTGAAAGCTCTGGCTGTCAGAGAAAAGCTGCTTGGCAAGGAGCATCCGTCCACTGCCACGACCTACAATAATATTGCTATGATCTATCGGGATATGGGCGACTATGACAGGGCATTGGAGTATTCGCTGAAAGCTCTGGCTGTCAGCGAAAAGCTGCTTGGCAAGGAGCATCCAGATACTTCCATATTCTACAATAATATTGCTATGATATACATGGATATGGGCGACCTTCCAAAGGCTCTGGACTATTCGCTGAAAGCTCTGATTGTCAGTGAAAAGCTGCTTGGCAAGGAGCATCCGAATACTGCCACGTTCTACAATACTATTGCTGCGATATATTATAGCATGAGTGACTATGAACAGGCATTGGAGTATTCGCTGAAATCTCTTGGTGTCAGAGAAAAGCTGCTTGGCAAGGAGCATCCGTCCACTGCCACGTCCTACAATAATATTGCTACGATCTATCAGAATATGGGCAAGCTTGAACAGGCATTGGAGTATTCGCTGAAAGATCTGGCGATTTGCGAAAAGGTACTCGGCGAAACACATCCGAATACTATCATCACTTATGGAACCCTTGCAGTCATCTATGCTGAAATGGGTGAAACTGATAAGGCGAATTTCTATAAACAAAAGTGGAAAACCGGACAGCCGGAGGCGTGAGGTGCTTCGGGCGGAACAACGATCACACCTTTCCACCCTTCCGTTCGTCAAATCAGACTTCAATTACGGAATCACTATGTAAAGCTCCATCCCGATCAGTATGTGGGGATACTCCCTTATGAGGCATTCGTGCCTGATTGGGCAGATGGAGAAGATTAACATATCGAAAGGAAAAACACATAATGGACAATCAGATTCACAATCAAATTATTAGCTTTATCTGGGGTATTGCGGACGACTGCCTGCGTGATGTGTATGTGCGCGGCAAGTACCGTGACGTTATCCTGCCTATGACCGTTATCCGCAGACTTGATGCTCTGCTGGAAGATACTAAAGATGCTGTCCTCGCAATGAAAAAGAAACTCGATGATGCAGGTATCGACAATCAGTGGGGTGCACTCTGCAATGTTGCCGGACAGGCGTTCTGTAATGCATCGCCGTTCCGCCTGCGTGACCTGACCAGCCGTTCCAAGAAGCAGACACTCAAAGCGGACTTTGAAGCCTATCTGGACGGTTTCTCTCCGAATGTACAGGAGATTCTTGAAAAATTCAAGTTCCGCAACCAGATCGGCACAATGATCGATGCCGACATTCTCGGTGCAGTCATCCAGAAGTTTATCTCAACGGATATCAATCTCAGCCCGAATCCGGTCTACAAGGACGATGAGAAAACCATCATCCGCCTGCCGGGACTGGACAACCACGGCATGGGTACAATTTTCGAGGAGCTTATCCGCAAATTCAACGAGGAAAACAATGAGGAAGCCGGAGAACACTGGACGCCCCGTGACGTAGTTGAGCTGATGGCTGACTTGATCTTTGTGCCGATTGCTGACCAGATCAAGGACGCTACATATGCCTGCTATGACGGAGCTTGCGGAACCGGAGGTATGCTGACCGTTGCCCAGGACCGGCTGATGCAGCTTGCAGAGCAGTCCGGAAAAAAGGTGTCAATCCATCTCTTCGGTCAAGAGATCAACCCCGAAACCTATGCGATTTGCAAAGCTGATATGCTGCTGAAGGGTGACGGCAATCAGGCGGAGCATATCAGCTATGGCTCTACACTATCTCTGGACAGCAATGCAAGCAGACAGTTTGACTTCATGCTTTCCAATCCGCCCTACGGCAAGAGCTGGAAAACGGACTGCGAAAAAATGGAAGTGTCCGATGCAGAGGGAAAGAGCAAAAAGAAGCAGATTCTCGATACCCGCTTCAATGCGTATCTGGACAATGGCGAACAACTCACCATGCTGCCCAGAACCAGTGACGGACAGCTCCTGTTCCTGCTGAACAACATTTCCAAGATGAAAACAGAAACGCCTCTCGGCAGCCGTATCGCAGAGGTACACAACGGCTC
>CALGTT010000399.1 GCA_937901485.1 uncultured Ruminococcus sp. | reverse complement strand
GAAGTATGCCTTTTCGCCCATCTTCGGGAAGGTATAAACTCTCTTGCGGATGTCAATGAAACGCATTGCCATGTCAAGGAAGTCTGCATCCGGATGCTCATAGAGCACCCACATGATCTTGGCTGCGTCCATTGCAGAGCCGCCGCCGAGTGCGATGATGCAGTCCGGCTCGAACTTGGTCATTGCCTCTGCGCCCTTCTGTGCGGACAGCAGTGTCGGATCCGGCTCTACATCGGCAAAGGTAGTGTGTGCAATGCCCATTGCATCGAGCTTGTCAGTGATGCACTTTGTATAGCCGTTCTTGTACAGGAAGCTGTCGGTTACGAGGAACACGCGCTTCTTGCCCAGCACATTGCCCAGCTCATCGAGTGCGATCGGCAGGCAGCCCTTCTTGAAGTACACCTTCTGGGGTGTTCTGAACCACAGCATATTCTCTCTCCTCTCTGCAACGGTCTTGATGTTGATCAGGTGCTTGACACCTACGTTCTCGGAAACGGAGTTGCCGCCCCACGAGCCGCAGCCGAGTGTCAGGGAGGGAGCAAGGTTGAAGTTGTACAGGTCGCCAATGCCGCCGTGGGAAGAAGGTGTATTCACCAGAATACGGCAGGTCTTCATTTTTGCGCCGAATGCCGCGATCTTCTCTCTCTCCGTGGTTGCATTGACATAGAGCGAGGAGGTATGACCGTAGCCGCCGTCCTGCACGAGTCTGTCAGCCTTTTCCATTGCATCCTCAAAGCTCTCGGACTTGTACATTGCCAGTACCGGAGAAAGCTTTTCATGTGCAAATTCTTCTTCGATCTCAACAGAAGTCACTTCGCCGATGATGATCTTGGTGTCGGGATCAACCTTGACACCTGCCAGCTCCGCGATCACTGCCGCAGGCTGACCAACGATCTTGGCATTGAGTGCACCGTTGATGATGATAGTCTTACGAACCTTTTCGGTTTCCTCGGCAGTCAGGAAATAGCAGCCGCGCTTTTCGAACTCCTTCTTGACATCCTTGTAGATGCTCTTGTCAACGATCACGGACTGCTCGGATGCGCAGATCATGCCGTTGTCAAAGGTCTTGGAATGGATGATGGAATTGACAGCCAGCTGAATGTCAGCGGACTTGTCGATGATGGCAGGGGTATTGCCTGCACCTACGCCCAGTGCGGGCTTGCCGCTGGAGTATGCAGCCTTTACCATGCCGGGACCGCCGGTTGCCAGAATGATGTCCGCTTCCTTCATGACGGTATTTGTCATTTCCAGAGAAGGAATGTCGATCCAGCCGATGATGCCCTCCGGTGCGCCAGCCTTGACAGCAGCCTCCAGAACGATCTTAGCTGCTGCAATCGTGGACTTCTTTGCTCTCGGATGGGGGCTGATGATAATGCCGTTTCTGGTCTTCAGGGAAATCAGACACTTGAAAATGGCAGTGGATGTGGGGTTTGTAGTCGGGATAACTGCTGCTACCACACCGATCGGCTCTGCGATGGTCGTTGTACCGAACACCTTGTCCTCCTCGATCACGCCGCAGGTCTTGGTGTTCTTGAACGCATTATAAATGTGTTCTGCTGCATAATTGTTCTTGATGACCTTGTCCTCAACAACACCCATGCCGGTTTCCTCAACAGCCATTTTTGCCAGCGGAATTCTTGCATGGTTTGCCGCAATTGCAGCTGCCTTGAAGATCCGATCCACCTGCTCCTGTGTATAGGAAGCAAATTTCTTCTGTGCAGCGCGGATCTCCTGAATCTTCTGCATCAGTGTATCCACACTGTCTACCAGCATCTCTGTCTTGGCAGTTGTGTTCGCATCGTTCATAAATTTTCCTCTCCATTCTAAAGTGTTAGGAATCTTCTTTCTTCGGATGGTATACCATCCCCATGATTCTATTGTAGCACATTGTTATATTTTTGTCAATGGATTTTTGCACAGTCTAACAGCCATTTTTCATCAGAATTGGACTGGAATTCTATGCATATTTCACAAATCTTCTGATATAATATTATGCACCATGTTCAGTTGTATTATTCTGTTTTTTGAGATTTCATCGGCATTTGTAAAACGTGCCACATTAATATGGTACAATATTTTGCGAAATTTGTCAAGGGATTTTGCAATAAATTCACAAAGTTCTCTTTCCGGAGAAACACACGCGCCCCGCATGGCGCGGGGCGCAGAATTTGTGGATCGGGTTTACTTTGTTACAGGAAGGGCTTCCACCAGATTGATGGTAAACTTCAGGATGTACAGCGCATCAGCTGCCGTGGGCTTGCCGTCAAGGTCAACGTCTGCGGCGGCAATGCCGGCTGCACTGAGCGGCTCACCGATCAGGAGATTGCGGTTGAGTGCCAGAACGTCCAGAATGTTCACCTCACCGTCCTCGTTTGCATCACCGTACAGAATGCCGGACGGCTGTGCGGTCGTCGTTGTGGTGGTGCTGCTTGCGGGCGGCGCAGTCTGTGTGGTCGTCTCGGTCTGTGTGGTAGTTACCGGCGGTTCGGTCTGTGTGGTGACTGTGGTTTCTGCCGCCTTTTTCTCCACGGAGAATACGGTATAGTTCACACAGTAGGCATCCTGACCATTCGCGCCGAGTGTTACAGAATCGCCAGCCTCGACTTCCTTGGCGTACAGATCAAATACCACCTCGTTGCTGGTTGCAGCGGTCATGTCGGTCTTTGTCCAGCCCTCCAGCCATGCAGGGAGGGGGTCAACGCGGTTATCCATTGCAACGTATACCGTGGAATCCTTAGCTGCTGTGAGCACTGCAAGGTCGGTTTTCAGGAACTTTGCATCACAGGGAGTCAGGATGGCTTCTGCGCCCTCCAGCTCTGCCGGAAGCTGTGTATAGGTAAAGTCGCGGTCACCGAATACGAGGTCGCCGGTCTGGACATTGGTGTCCACTGCCCAGAACTGATGGGTTGCCGGATCGAATACCTGCACGCTGTCCACCAGCTCACCGCTGATCTCCGGCAGAACGATCTCCAGTGTCCAGTTCTGGTTGGGTGTGCTGTCGCACTCCCATTCAATGACGTTCGCGCCGACCTCCAGAGAACCGCCGGTCACGCCGATCGCACTCTGATCGCCTGTCACCTTTGTGCAGATATTGTAGCTGCCGTCGCCGTTTTCCACGAACTTGAACAGCTGTGCATCACTGTTTGTATTTTCCCAGATGCCGATGTTTGTGCCGTTCTCTGCCAGACCGCGGTCGAGGTCGAGCAGGTAGGTCTTACCGTCTGCAAGAGTGGAATATGCATAATAATAGCCATCGGCTGCCTGTACAAATGTCCATGTATTTGCGCCGGAATCACCCTGCTGTACATTTGCGCCGTTCTCTGCCTTGGCATCGGCAACCTCCAGATACAGACCGCTGTTCTGGTTCTTGATTCTATAGGTGTAGGCTGTGTCGATCACTGCGCCCACCTTGCCGGCAGGATTGATCGTGCTGCCCGGACGGGACGGCAGAGCTGCCTCAGAACCGAGGTAGAAGCTTGTGTGCGGCGGCTGGTTGTAGGCAGTATTCTGTGCGGAAACCTGCATTCTGTACTGTGCGTCATGCATCAGTGTGGTAATGCGGTATTTGGTCGTGTAGGGAGTCGTGAAAATACGCAGGGATGTGCCGTCGGAGGATCTGAGCACCAGTTCCTCACGCCAGTCACCGAGGATGTCGGCGGACAGGGAGGGTGTTCCCTTGGTGGAGTTACAGGTCAGATAGCCGTCCGTTGTCAGCAGTGTGCCGATCGTTCCGTCTTCCTTGACCTCTGTAATGGTAGCAGGCTTTCCATCGCCGCCGTCAAGCAGCTCACGCTCCAGGTCGCCGTCCCAGTAGGTCAGGAAGTTCACAGCCGGAACCTTGCAGGAAAGATTTTTGCCTGTACCGTTGAAGATCTGTCCCATGCCCCAGAACTCGCCGCCTGCATTGCCCGACCAGACATTGCCGGCTGCGCAGCGTCCTGTGTCCTTGGAATTGTCCACATGGAAAATGGTCTGACCGTTTGCGGCATCAATCAGTGTCACACCATAGGGGCTTACCTCGTGGCATACCCAAAGCTCCTGACCGGGACGCTCCGGCAGGAAGTCGCTCAGATGCATGGCATCGCCATGTCCCTTATTGTTGCACCAGAGCATCGTGCCGTTATCATCAATACAGCACGCGCCGAGTACCAGCTCCTGCTTGCCGTCACCATCCACATCGGCGGGCATACAGTTGTGGTTGCCGTCGCCGTAACCGTCTGCGGAAGAATTATTGCCGGTGTCGAACGCCCAGCGTTTCACCAGTTTCTTGTTCACAACGTCATAGGCAACTGCGGTCATTCTGGTATAATAGCCGCGCACGGAAACCGCACTGGGCTTTTCGCCGTCGCAGTACATGACAGCACCGAGGAAACGGTCACAGCGGTTGCCGTAATTATCGCCCCATTTGGAGACATCCCCTCTTGGATGCTCATAATCCACCGTATCGAGTACTGCACCCGTTGCGCCGTCGAACAATGTGTAGTACTCCGGACCATCCAGAATGCGTCCGTCACTATTGCGGTAGTCCTTGGTGGCATCACCGATCACCTTGCCCGTACCGTCCACCGTACCGTCGGCAGTCTTGCAGGTCATTTCTGCCTTGCCGTCAAGGTCGAAGTCGGCAACGAGGAACTGGGTATAGTGCGCACCGGCGCGGATGTTCTTGCCAAGGTCGATTCTCCAGAGCTTCTTGCCCTCCAGCGTGTAGCAGTCAATGTAGACATTTCCTGTCACGCCGCCCTTGGAGTTATCCTGCGAGTTATTCGGATCCCACTTGACGAACAGCTCATAATCGCCGTCACCGTCAACGTCACCGACGGAGCAGTCATTCGGGGAGTAGATGCTGCCGGGCTTGTCGAGCTTGACATCAAAGTAATTGCCGCCGGATACCAGAGAACAGCTCTCATTGTTCAGGAGCGTTGTACCGTTATAGCATTCCACGCGGTACTTGCTCGATGCCGAGCCGCCGTCATCCAGATAGCAGGTCGCATCCCCTGCATTGCTCGTGTACACCAGCGTATCATCACGATACAGCTTGAACACGGCATTGTCCGGATCATTCGCCAGAAAACGCCAGCTGACCAGCATACCGCCGTTCGTTTTCACTGCGGTAATGCCTCTGTTGAGATACTCCAGATTCACGCCGGCTGCGGATGCTTCCAGCGTCGGTTCTGTCTGCGGCACGATCCCTGCGCAGAGTGTCAGGCTCATGACACCGGCGAGGAGTGCTGCTCCGAATTTCTTCTTCATAACAATTCCACCTCATTCAGTTTGTCGCGCAGAAGCTGCGATTGCGATTTGTGCAGTTTCTGCAAAGATTCTTCCATATCTTAATTATATCTGAAATTTCTGCCAATGTCAATTTGCATCTTGCATCATTTTTATTGCATTTTTGTTTTTTTGTCCAAAACACGCCGGAGTTTACAAAAAGTTTACATTATGCCAAAAGGAAAGCCCCCTGTGACACAGGGAGCATTCATTCTCATTCTTCTGTTTTTTCCATGCCGGAATTTGCGTCCTGTACATTCTGATACTTCTGCTTATCCTGCATACGGTTAAACACAATATCGTAGCCGTTCTTGCTCTGGTAATTGAGCGAACGATTCACGCGGCTGATCGTCGCCGTACTGGCACCGGTCACATTTACAATGTCACTGTAAACATGATGTTCCCGCAGCATTTTTGCAACCTGAAGTCTCTGGGACAGCGTCTGAAGCTCCAGAACTGTGCACAGATCATCAAAAAACGCACTGCATTCTTCCTTCGTTTCCAGACACAGGATCGCATCGTACAATTCATCCAGTGCGGAAGGTTTGAACTTTCCTCGTTTCATGCATTCCATCCTTTCCTGAAAAATAGTAGTACCTATATTTTAACACATCATTGTGTAAAAGTAAAGTCTTTTTTCAAAAGTTTACAAAAAAATAATGGGTTTGTGAAGGGAATGCATTCCTATACAAAACGTAGAAAAGATGGGCGCAGAATCATTCCTCCGGCAGTTCCTCCTCGTCAGTCTCCTCTGCGATGTCGGACAAAAGTGCGCGAAGCTCCTCCTGTCCCTCGAAGGTCTTGGCAGAATACGCGATGGTGTGGATATCCTCATAGCACGGGATCTCCTGCGCAAAGCCGCGCATCCGCTGTTCACGCTCGGTCTTGTTGAGCTTGTCGGCTTTGGTAAAGACGATGACAAACGGGATCTCTGCGTCGATCAGGGCATTGATCATCATCAGGTCATCGGCAGACGGCTTGTGGCGCATGTCCAGAAGCTGGACGGCAAGGCGCAGATCCCTGTCCTCCTGCAAATAGCCGAAGATCAGCTTTTTCAGGCGATCCTGCTCGGATTTTGAGGTCTTGGCATAGCCGTATCCGGGCAGATCGACAAAGTACACCTGATCGACCGCATAGAAATTGATGGTTGCCGTCTTGCCGGGGACGGCACTGACTCTCGCCAGTGACTTTCTCCCGACAATTTTATTGATCAGAGTCGATTTTCCGACATTGGAACGTCCGAGAAATGCAAACTCCATGCGCTCAGGCTTGGGAAGCTGGGAGCATTTGCCGCACGCCATGCGGAATGCTGCATCATTGAATTTCATATCGTCCTCCTGTTACGCGCGGATGGCAGGCTGTACTGTCGTTTTCTTCGTGCTGCTGCCGGCTGCGGAAGCAGCGGTATGCTCCGGCTTTTCCAGTGCGGCATCGAGTACCTCGGAGAGATGACGTACAGGAATAAATGTCACGTTCTCACGCACCACATCATCCACTTCCTCCAGATCGCGCGGTTGCCCTCCGGAATCAGAACTGTGCGGATGCCTGCCTTGTAGGCTGCCATGGACTTTTCACGCAGACCGCCGATGGGCATCACTCTGCCGTGCAGGGTGATCTCACCGGTCATTGCCACATCTGCCCGAACCGGAATGCCGGACAGCGCGGAGATGAGTGCAGTGGTCATCGTCACGCCGGCGGACGGGCCGTCCTTCGGGACTGCGCCCTCCGGTGCATGGATGTGAATGTCCTTGTTCGTATAGAAATCGGGGGCAATGCCGTATTCCTTTGCCACACTGCGTGCATAGCTGACCGCAAGCTTCGCGCTCTCCTGCATCACGCTGCCCAGAGAGCCGGTGATTTCCACTGCACCCTTGCCGTCAAGGACAATTGCCTCCAGCGGCATGAGCACACCGCCAACGGAAGTCCATGCAAGACCCGTAACCACACCTCGCATACCCTCGACGTCGTAACGGTCGTTCTTAAACTTCGGCTTGCCCAATATCTTCTCCAAGTCGGCAACGCCAACCTCCGCCACATACTCCTCCTCAAAGGCGATACTCTTTGCTCGGTTACGTGCAATCTTCGCAATACTCTTATCCAAGCCACGCACTCCCGATTCGCGGGTGTAGTCCTCGATGATTTTCTCTATTGTGTTTTTGCGTATGGTTATCTTCTCGCCCGATATTCCGTTGGCTTTCATCTCTTTTTGTATGAGGTGGCGACGGGCAATCTCTATCTTCTCCTCGGTGAGGTAGCCGCTCACCTCTATAAGCTCCATTCGGTCGAGTAGGGGGCTCGGTATGCTGCTTAGGTTATTTGCTGTAGCAATGAACAATACATTGGACAGGTCAAAATCCACTTCCATAAAATGATCACGGAATTTTG
>CALGTT010000398.1 GCA_937901485.1 uncultured Ruminococcus sp. | reverse complement strand
CACCATCATGAATCGTACAGCGGTCAAAACTAATTGTATAGGTAGATCGGTTATTCTCCTTGATACTCTCAATCATTCTCTCCAAAACTCTTTTCAAAAAGACTCGGTCTTTGCAGTGAAAGTACAATGTTGAACCGGAATTCAATGAGATTGCCAAATTATCGCCTCGATTCATATTGTAGATAGCAACCCCCACAATCCACAAAATAGAGATGATAACAATAGACATTCCTGATTCTGATGTGATCTGTGAATACAATCCGAACAAACCCAGAATAAGTGCAACAATCCAACTGCGATTAGCGGGTATTTCAGAAATTGCAATCAGCGATACATTTCTTGTGCAGATAAAGGAGTTACCATAGGAAATAACATCTTTATCAACAAGTAACGTGGGGACATTAACCTTCTGATTCTTTTTGCCTGCAGACATAAGTATTACCTCCTTGACGTTGTGAGTACATTAACTTTCTGGAATATATGCTGTTTTCATTTCACCTCCTGCTATATTTCATCTTCACTTCAAAATACTGTTTCTTGTATACACATATTTTATCACAATTAATCGGTAAATGTCTGAAGTTGTAAAAAACGAAGGTAAAATTGTAATAATTTACAGTATTTGTGAGAAATCCCCTCACTCATCCTTAACGGACGGGTGAAGGGATTTGAATACCATGGGTTATATTTCAATTTTGCTCTGTGCTGCACTGTTCAAGTTGCTCCATGGAGTTGTTTAGAGTTTATTATACTACTTTGGACACGGTGTAAGGAGATACGGGGGATTTGACTGCACGTTTATTGACAAGTCCAAAATGAGAAAGCAGAAACATCCCACAAGCAATGGGCCAATATTGATGCTTCCGAAAAATTTCTTAATGTCTCATCTGAAATATTATAATTCAAAAAATCCTCTTTTTTAGCAGCTTCAATTGAATATGGTTCTTCATCAATATCATCATAAGCTATAACATCATAAATTATGCTTTTGTCATTTTCATCGAATTCATCCACTGGCTCTAATTCATCACCGACTTCTATATATGCGTTAACAGAAATAGTTAGAACTTGCGAGCATACTTGGAGTTCCATTTCACTTAATTTAACAAATAAACATTTGATTTTCTCTGCATATTCTGACCCGTAAAGCAATTTCACTTTACGAGCAACATCGTCATAAGAAACTTTCTGAATCAAATCATAAACCCTCATTAGTGTGTTTTTTCAAAAACCTCCCAGTAAAAACTGCCGTCATCAGCTTTATTTCCAAGTAATCTATAAATTCCTCCGTTTTTTCCAACAACTTTAACTTCATACATATATCCATCAATACCGTTTCCACTTAATTTTTTTATACCATTTGCATTATGTTTTGATGCTGCAAAGTGGGTAGAATGTTTTACGAATTTACGTGCAGTTTTCTCGCCCACTATATCGATCATTTTTTCTAATGCAGACTCTGAAATTCGATTTATATCTGCAGCTAAATTTGAATTTTTAGCAATAAATTCCGTAGCTTTGCTGAGTTTTTTTCCACCGTTCTCACAAACTGCTTCTAGGATTTTATATTCGGCTTGTGTAACTCTATCTCCATTTTTTATAGCATTAGTTACTTCATCTATGGTGCCAACCGGCAAAGCTTTAATTAGTCCCGGAATCACTTCATCAGCATTCGGAAAGTGTTTTGTAACTTGTATAATTGCTTCAATAACTTTAGGAGCATCATTAGCATACTTGGCAATAAATCTTGCTAGTTTAGGTAGAGCTTTAGCTGCATCGCCAGCTACACCTGCTCCCGGAATAAAATCTAATAAGAATCCTCCTAAATTAAGTAAAGATGCTCCTGTATCTTGGTTAACAATAAGATTTGCAAAATAATCTCTTGCATCAGCCGCAAAAGGAACAAATGAAAAGGCAATTTGACCACATAAGGCTTCGATACTATCTGCGGTATCAAAATCACCTAATAAGCCGCCAAGAGCAAATGCTTCTGCTGCTTCTTCGGCATTCATATTGTATACAAACGGGCTTGTATTATTTTTTAACTCTTCAGCATCATTAAAGCTATCACCATCAGGATTAGCATCAGTAGGCTCATACCACAGATCAACTTCATATCCATCGTTTAAGGTATCACCATCAGTATCTGCATTCAACAATACTGTTCCAAATACTAACTCAATATCATCATCTAATCCATCATCGTCAGAATCAATCTTAGCAGGATTTGATTCATATGAAAAGTGAGAAAGATATTCAGCCGATCCATTAATAACAGTGTCAAACGGAACATAACCAAGCTCGATATTATCATCTATGCCATCTCCATCAGAGTCGGTGAGATTTTTATCCGTTCCAATCGGTTCACCATTAGGTTGTAATCCGAATTCTTCCACATCATCAGGAATAGTATCTCCATCAGAATCCACACCATCAAACTGCCATGGTGTAGTAACTACTTCGCCAACCTGTGTTGTCAGCTCACCTGCACTTACAGCGTTGTATATCTCACCACCGGTTTCATGTGCTAATTTTTCGAGAGTGCTGCTGAGAGTTCCTGATCCTAAATTAATAAAATTCAAGATAACATTGTCGGGGATATCCTCAACAGAGATAGTATCATAGGTAATATCAGAATTTGTGATAACAATAATTCGATACCAATCAACTGTATTAGGGACAACATGTGTTAACGCCGCAGAAAGAGCATTGTTCAAATATGCAACGCCACTGCTTCCCGTAATTTCAGGCAACTTATCTTTTGTATAAGAATATTTATATGAAAGACCAAAGTCGTTCAATACGTTGTTTGAAAAGGTGATAAGTCCGGCAGTATCATTGTTTCCTTTATTATCCAAGACATTTTTGCAAATTCTGGCTCGGTTAGACCAATTCACACAAAATCTTTCTACATGATAAGAACTTTCCATGTTTGAACTTTTCAGGATTTCTGCGATATTCTCCTCTGTAACACCTTTATACCCAACTACTACGTTCTCACGATAAGGATCAATCTCTTTCATACTTGCAGAACAATCAACCACATATATCGTATGCAGACTCCTAGTGTAAGTTGTACCACCTGACCACATCACACGAAGTTTATTCAGACTGTTATCCCAATTTTCAAACCACTTCACACTATCCACAACCATATACTGTGAAAAATGCGTCGTAGTTGTGCTGACGGTGGAGTTAGCTGCATCGTGAGCAGTGTCCATTTCAACAAAGGTCTTTTCTGTTTCATTATACCACAGAATGAGCAGATTGTCAAATTGTGTATCACCGAGCTTGGACTGATCAATTTTGAATGTAATTGTTGCAGATTCAAAGTCGGATTCTGTTTCAAAGTTGAACGGTTCGCCGACGAGAGCATAAACATTGGAGGTCATTGCATCGATTCCGTTCATACTTTCTACAGTCAGGTTTCTGTCAATATTGCCGTTGATGTCCATATCAACAACAACTTCGGTAATCGCTTCATCCTGCGTCTGAACATCCTGTACCTTCGTCTGACCAAATACTTCGTCACCATCGGAGATTCCATCACCATCTGTGTCCGGATTCAGCGGATCAAAATATACACCGTACTCCAAATAGATGGAACCATCATAGCTCTCTTCGCCATCCAGCAGTTTATCTCCATCCGTATCAGGGATTGTCGGATTTGTTCCATAGATATGAACTTCGTCACCATCAAAAAAGCCATCCTCGTCTGTATCGGGAGTGAATGGCAGTGTCTGATAAAGATACTCATCAATATTTACGAGATTGTCGGTATCGAAATCCTCGTTTCCATCCAGAACACCATTGCCATCTGTGTCAATTTCCAGCGGATCTGTATTCAAAGTCAGAACTTCATATCCGTCCGGCAAACCATCACCATCTGTATCAGGATTAAACGGATCGCTGTCGATTACTTTTTCGTAAATATCGAATAAAGCATCTGCATCTGTGTCACCAAGCCATTCTTCCGGCAAGTATTCCAGACCGCTGAAATCGTATTCTTCTGATGTTTCACCGATAAATCTTGCAATGTTATCATTGCAGTTGACGTTTACGCTACTGCCGTTAATCACAACCTGATCGGCGATGATAATTCCGTTGATCGTGACATTCGGAGAATTGATTGTAACCGTACCCAGTGGTGCATAAATCAGACCATTCACATTTGCTGTGCTGTCATTTTCGATTGTAATGTTTCCGTATTTAGAATACACAACAGAGTTGTTGGCATTCTTCACTTCTCCGGTTACCTTAATATTCATGAGAGAACCGAGACTGGAATTCAAAGAAACATTGCCGTTCAACGTTATATTACTGTAGCAGTACAACGGATTGTTGATGTGAATATTCATGTCTGAATACACATATTCTTCCTCGTGCAATTCACAGTTCGTTGTGAAGTAGGTGTCATAGATCTTCTGATCTGCATAAACATGCTTGACCCTTTTCTCAATATCAGTAGAAGTTGTCACCTTTCCATTGATATTCTTGTTTGTTGCAGTGATAGCTGCATCCTTGTTTGTGTGCAGATTTCCATTCATACACAAATTCGACGACACACTCATTGTGATGCCATTGCGTCCGAACATCGTATACTGGAATTTCTCTCCCTCATCTGCTGATGCTGCAAGCTGCATCACATTCGGCAAGGCAATCAGAACTGCCAGTACGCCGGACATGACTCGCTTAAATCGCATTTTTGTGTTTTTTACCATTTTTACCTCCATCATAGTAGTTATATAATAGCATGCCAAATCATATATTAACACAAAAAAGCGTTATTTGTCGAAACTTGTAATAATTTACAGTACATTTGTAAAAAAATACAATTTGCTCAATGTCATCTCCTGCTACAACTCTGCCAGCCCCTGATAATGTTTCCCCTCCGAATCAATATAATCCTTCACAAACTGCTCCGCCTCCGCCACACTGGGTTCCAGCAGTTCATAATCCACCGCCGCCGTGATCCTGTCGAGCGGAATGTCAGACTGTTCATCCTCATATATCTCAATTACAAACCCAGCACACTGCACCTCGTTGCCATCCTTATCATGCCGAACAACAGATTCCTGTGAAATCTTCACATAAAATCCACGATACTTCATTTGCCTCACTCCAATCCCATCACAAAATCTTCTTCCTCGTCTAGTTCCTCCTGCCGGATACGCTCCTCCTGATCCGTCATCGTCTGTGTCAAGGCACGTTCCAGATAACGCTCATCCATGCCGTTTGCACGGTAGCCGTTCAGAATGGTCTGATAATATTTCTGGCTTGGTGGTGCGATCATTCCTCGGTTCATGACATACGCCATGCATTCTCTCACTTTTCCGCCGACCTCCATCTCAAAGATCTCTTTCCGGTATAAGCTGGGGAAGCCCTCATAGCGATCGAGTGCGATCTCATCCCTCTCGCCAATCTCCCAGATCAGCACCGGAACCTCTGCACCTTTCTTCGGAACGATGGTTGCCACGCCTCGGAACTCCAGCTCATGCCCCTGCAGCGTCTTGCTCTCAAGAACTTTTGCCGTGGGACAACGCCGTGCCATCTGTTCGAGGTTGATGTTACTCCCGTAGGCAAGGTAAATTCGTCTATATTTCATCACTTTTCCTCCTCACATCGTCATGCTCATTTCTTCAGTTTCGTCAAACTCCTCACAATCGCTCACAACGCCCTGCAAGTTTTCATGGACTGTTTCTTCGACCGCTTCCCGAACGTCGCACACGGCGGCGACAGCAGGCTCACAGGGGGCTTGCTGTGCTACAGCCTGACTTCTGGCGGCAATCCGTTCCTGTTTTAATCGTTCTCTCTGTGCAATCGCATCCTCCGGATGCAGCCATGCGATATTGCCTTCCAAATGAGAAAGCAGGTGTTTCCGGCAATTCTTGAACTCCTCGCCGATCAAACCGAGCCGTAAAAGCCACGTCCGAAAAGTATATTTCTGATTCGGCGAATGCGTCGGTTTCCACTGTGCTGATTTCTGTGACAACGCCTGATTGCTGATCGCAAGGCAAAAAACAAGATAACTGCGGATCACACCGGCATGAAGGGTGGAATTGAAGGCTCTGAACTCAACCGTTCCCTTGCTGAACACACTGTGGAGGTTCAGCAGGTGATACCGGCTGTCGTGGTAGTGATAATTTGAACCATCCCGTCCGTTGTACCAGATGTCTTTAATTTCGTCCACAGTGCGTGGTTTTGCATCGTTTAGTTTTTGTAAAAAGCTTCTGTCCACCTTCTTGCAGTAGTGAGCACGGCTCATACCGACCTGCAGTGCATCGTAGATCATGTCCTCCTTGCTCGCCACGATATTGACCAGATTCCGCAGTTTCTGTGCGTTGTACGGCTCGGCATTGATGTGGATGTGAATGCCGGTCGATGAATTGCACACACCGCCAGCTGCCCGCAGATCACGCACAAGCTGCTGAATCACCGGAATATCGCCATAAGTGCAGATCGGACTGACAAACTCCACGCTATAGCTGCGGCTCGCTGCTGCACCATTTTTGTGAGTGCAAGCGATACTGGAATCCGACATCAACGTCCACTTTCTGCCTGTGCCGTCGGTCACAACATATCTGTCGTAGCAGCCACCCTCATGCCATGGATGGGTTTCGAAAAATTTAGCAACAACCCTTGCAGCCATCGCCCTCGTAAGCCCTGTCATCTCAATCTCAATGCCAAATTTCTGGTTCTTGATGCCCTCAATATTATTTGCCATATGATCACCCCCAAAAGAAAAGCGGCTCATTCAAGCCGCTTTTGGTCTATTTTTCGATTTGTACTCTGACTTCCTGACCTCCCTTGAAAATGATCAGTACCTCCGTTTTCGTCAGAACCTTTACACACTCCAACACCTTCCGTATCAGAATGTCATCAAATTCTGTCAGTAAAAACTGTGTCTGTTCTATTTCCTGCACTGCCGTTTCCACCTGTTTCTGCAACTTTGAATCTGCTTGATTCTGAGCTTTTAACGCCGTCAGACGTTCATTTAGTCCTTGCTCCTCTGCATATAATTTCGAAAACTCCGCATCCAATGCGTCCTCGTCCGCACCGCCGCTGGCGATTAAGGAAATGTATGAATTTCGGGCGTTGTCGATCTCTGTAAGTCGTTTTTCAATCGTCTGCACTTCTTTCTCATCGCTCGCCAGAAGTGACGATTCTACGGTGTTTTTCAGCAATCTCCGCAGTTTCTCATTGCAGTCAAAATATTCATTCACCGCCCCCACGATCGCCCTGTGCAGGGATTCTTCATGGATGGTCGGGGAATTCTGGCAGTATCGACTGCCATGATCTAACCGACTGATGCACCGCCAAACAATTCGCTTTCTGCCGTGTACGTTCCATGTACATCGGCGGTAGGGCGTGCCGCATTCGCCACAAATCATCAGCTCGGAAAGGGCGAATTTACTGGAATACTTGCCCTGTTCAGTGGTTGTACGGTCGGATATTTTTCGCTTGGACTTCCGCCGTGCAAGCTCCTGCTGTGCAAGGTTGAATGTGTCACGGTCGATGATCGCATCATGGCAGTTCGTGACCAGAAACATTGCTCTCTCGCCGTTATTCTTGACTTGCTTGTGCGTGATACAGTCGGCGGTGTAGGTCTTTTGCAGGAGACAATCGCCGGAGTATTTCTCATTTTCCAGAATCCGTTTCACCGCTTCACGATGCCATTTCGCAACCTTGTCGCTTGTAAAGTGCCGATTTTCCAGCACTTCTGCAATTGTTTGCAGCGAGTGCCCATCCAGAAAGAGCCTGAAGATCAACCGCACGATCTCCGCCTCCTCCGGCACAATCTCCGGTTTCCCGTCCACGCCTTTCCGATACCCCAGCCAGTATTTGTACTGATACCGCACTCTGCCCTCTCGGAATGCCTTTTCCACGCCCCAGCTCACATTTTTGGAAATGGACTCGCTTTCTGCCTGTGCGAATGAGCCGTACAGGGCAATCATAAATTCAGAAGTCATGGTTAAGGTGTTGATATTTTCCTTTTCGAATATCACGCCGATGCCAAGATCTTTCAGCTGCCGCACATACTCCAAACAATCCACAGTATTTCGGGCAAAACGGCTGATTGATTTTGTAATCACAAGGTCGATTTTCTTCCGCTTGCACATACGGATCATGCGGTTGAACTCCGTGCGTTTCTTGGTCTGTGTACCCGAAATTCCTTCATCTGCAAAGATTCCGGCAAGCGTCCATTCCTTGTTCTTGTTGATTAAGTCCGAATAATAGGCGATTTGCACCTGATAACTGTTCTGCTGCTCCTCCTGCTCGGTCGAAACACGGCAGTAGGCGGCGACTCGCAGTTGATGGTATTGCCGATTTTCTGCGGTTTGCGATCGTGCTGGAATAACGGTTACGTTTGGGGCGGTGGTCATGTGATATTACTCCTCTCTGTGGTATTCTTGATGGTCACACCGTTGATCAGTTCCACTTCAACAGTGCAAAAATGGCTCACAAAAATCCGT
The DNA here is from genome assembly GCA_937901485.1 of uncultured Ruminococcus sp. GTDB lineage: Bacteria > Bacillota > Clostridia > Oscillospirales > Ruminococcaceae > UBA3855. The sequence continues at coordinate 215 of CALGTT010000398.1, read as the reverse complement.
GCAGTACAGGATTTCAGCAAGCCAGTATCAAGCGTATTCAGTTGTTCTTTGTCAGCAAGAATATCCCGCAGAACTGCAGTTTTCTGCGGTGTATCGCTATAGGCACAGCGGCTGTATTTCAGCTGTGCAAGCTCCAGAATCTCAGCTTTGGTGCGGTCATAAGCGGCGAGCCGCCGCTGGCAATCGCCTCCCAATGCGGCTATGCCGCAAAGGTC
>CALGTT010000397.1 GCA_937901485.1 uncultured Ruminococcus sp. | reverse complement strand
GAACTGCAATCAAGCTCATACGCGCCCTTGTATCGTTTGGTCACACGTTTCCAGCCGGAAAGATGGAGCTTCAGGGGAATGCGCAGGTTGATCTTGCGGCATTTGCCCAGCCAGTATTTCCGCCTGCCCCTGTCGCACTTCACGCCCTTGCCCCAGCGGTAGCAGTAGGCAAGCATGACACATGCCATGTCATCCCCAAGCTCTCCGGCACGCTCATAGTACCGGATCGCCTGCGTGTAGTCCTGCTCCACATGCACACCAAAATAGCAGAGATCGGCAAAGGTGCGGTAAGCATGGGCATTGCCGAGCTGCGTCGCCTTGATCAGCCATGCATAGGCAGTCTCATATCCGGCTTTCAGCTCTGCCAGCGAGCCGTAGGACTTCTTAGCCAGGTAATGCTGGACAATGGACATCATCGCGATGGAAAAGCCCTGTTCCGCTGCACGTTCATACCACGTCATTGCCATTTCCCCGTCGTGATAGTCATCCTCGTACAGACAGCCGATCTTCCATGTGGCGATCAGACTGCCCTGCATATACGCCTTGCTCAGCCATTTGAGCTGTTCCTCCTTGCTGCCCCATGAACGGTGCAGATGGTCAGCATAGGCTACCTGCGCATCAGGATCGCCCTTTTCCGCAAGCTTTTGTACCTCTGTCGGAGAAAGTGCTGCATAGTCGATCGGATGATCGGAATTATTGGTAGTATTTGTCATCGGCAACCTCTTTTTAATAATTATAATAGAATACCAATTTCTTGAGAAGGGCAAGATCGAACGCGTTTATTTCGCTATCCCAGTCACAATCTGCGGCATCATATGAAATAGGATGCGTAAACGCAGTCGGTGTCAGCAGGTATTTTTGCAGGCAGATGACATCAAGCACGGTCAATTCGTTATCAAGATTAACATCATATTTGAGCCTTTCATCCGGAATACAATTGCTCGTCGGGTCCACATACTCCGTATCGCTTGTCGGCTCAGGCGGCAGCCCCTCAGCGCAGTACACATTCTCATACATCGTTTCTGCCCACAGATAACGCATTTCCGCATAGCCCTCACTGCTCGGATGTACGCCGTCACTGCTCAGAAATTCCGGATGCTCACGGAAGAATTTATCAAAATCCGGACCTTTGATGACCTGCGGATACTCCTCATAGATCTTGCGGATCATTGCATTGTAGTCATCAAGATAATTGTTGACACCCGATTCCGTCGCATAGGGAATGGTCGGCAGGACGGGCGTTTTGCCCAGTGCCAGCACTGCCTCGATCATGTAGACCGTGTTCTCATAATACTTCTGTGCGCCTGTCTGGTTGCCCCATGCGTCATTCGTGCCGTAAGCAATGCTGACGAATTCACCGGGGAAGCTTTTCAGCCAGCGGTCGATGTTGTTCTTGCCGTCCGTAGAGAAAATACCGCCGATGCCGCCGTTTTCCTGAATCGGGAAATACTGGCTATCAAGACCGTTCACATGCTCCGCAAAGGGGGAGCCGTAGCAGTTCATCATGCCGCCTGCGGTAATGGAATCGCCGAAGAAGATCCAGCTGTCCGTTGCACCCTCCGGTGCGCTGTGCACATCCATCTGCAAGCTGATCGAACCGCCCTCCTTGCCGTCTGCCTTTGTAATATTCATGCGTACCCAGTTGGCAGTATTTGCCATTTCCACCACATGCTGACGCGAATGCAGGGTATTGCCGGTAACAGTTTCCACGACCTTCCAGCCCGTTTCCGGATAAGTACCGCCCGGTGCGCTGTTGATCTCAATGGTGTAATCCGTCGGCACGCCATTCGAAGAACCGCCGTTGAGGATGGACGGGTCATACTGCCCTGTGGCATTGTACCACGCAAGCACGACCTGCGAACGCTCCGCAAGCGATGATGCGGAAAGATCATAGGCAAGATAATCCGATGCATTGCTGAACCAGAATGAAAAATAATGCTCATCATTTGCTGCCGCTGCCTGTCCGCTGCCTGCATACACAGGGCAGTTCCGGCTGATCACGGGGCAGGGCTCAACATATGCCGATGCCATGCACGGCAGTGTGCAGCTGCAGAGCATCGCAGCGGAGAGCAGAGCCGCTGTCTGTTTGATCCTATGTTTCATTTGAAAACAACTCCCTTTCGATTTGTATAGGTATATTATAGCATTTTTTGGATAAAATAGCAAGTGGTTTTGTAAAAAACACCGTAATTTCTGTTTTTTGTTCATTTCCTTGACAATGAAAGTCGGATGTATTATAATAATCTTATGAAAACAGAACTGCTGTTTTCTGAATCAAACTCAAAGGAGAGATATTCATGAGTATCAAACAAAGCAACATCCGCAAACTTGTTTTTGCTGCATTGCTTGCAGCTCTGACCTGCGTCTGTACGATGGTCATCCAGATCCCAATCCCCGCGACCGGCGGCTACATCAACCTCGGTGACAGCATCGTACTGCTCTGTGCATGGTACATCGGCGGTGTTTACGGTGTGGCTGCTGCGGGCATCGGCTCAATGCTGGCAGATCTGCTCAGCGGCTATGCGATCTATGCTCCTGCCACCTTTGTCATCAAGGCTCTTATGGCTCTTGCGGCATACTTCATTTATCAGAAGCTCCACGGACACAGGGGACAGTATCTCGGCGCATTTGCTGCGGCACTCATTCTCCTTATCGGATATTTCACCTATGAATCTGTGATCCTCGGCTATGGACTTGCGGCAGCAGCTGCGATCCCGGCAAATCTTATTCAGGGCTTTACCGGCTGCACGTTCGGTGCAGTGCTGTCACTGATGATGGAAAAGAACGCATTTTTGCGAAATCTATTGAAGGAGAATTAATATATGAACTATCAGCAGGCAAGGGAGTTTGTGGACAGCTTCAGCAGAAGCGGCAAAGCTGTCACAGATCTCAGCCGTGCCGCTGCATTGATGAAAGCGGTGGGTGATCCGCAGGATGCCCTCCGCTTCATTCATATTGCCGGCACGAATGGAAAAGGCTCGACCGCCGAGTACCTGACCAATATCCTCAGAGCCGCCGGATACCACACCGGTACGCTCACATCCCCCTATATCCGTCACTACCGCGACCGCATCCGGCTCAACGGCGCGGACATTCCCAAAGAGGATTTCACGCGCATCTGCACTGACGTTGCCGCGAAGATCGGGGAGCTGCCCTGTTCCCAGTTTGAGATCACCATGGCGATCGCGATGTGCTATTTCCGTGAAAAGCAGGCAGATGTGGTCGTTCTGGAAACCGGCATCGGCGGTCTGCTCGACTCCACCAACATCATCGCACCGCCCCTCGTAAGCATCGTGACTTCCGTGTCGATGGATCACATGCAGGTGCTTGGTACGACGCTTGCAGAGATCGCCGCACAAAAGGCAGGCATCCTCAAAACCGGAAGCCGCGCGGTCTTTTCTGCCGATTCCAAGCCCGAAGCTCTCGAAGTTCTCGTCCGCACCGCACAGGAAAAGCAGTGCCCCCATGTCATTCCTGACATGGATGCCTGTGAGGTACATGAATGCGGCATCACCGGCAGCCGCTTTTCCTATCGCGGCAAGGAATACCGCCTTTCAATGGGCGGCAGACACCAGATCTGCAATGCGCTGACCGTTCTGGAAGCGGTGGAGCTGCTGCGTGAAAACGGCTATGCTCTGCCAGAATCCGCTGTGCAGCAGGGACTTGCGGAAACCGCAGTTCCGGCAAGGGTGCAGGTTTTGCAGACAGATCCCCTCGTCATCCTCGACGGCGGTCACAACGCCGACGGCGTGGGCGCACTTGTCCGCGCACTTGATGAAAGCGGCGTGGAGAGCTGGATCGGCATCTGCGGCATGACCGACACCAAGGACAAGGATGCCGCCGCATTCCAGCTTGCGCTCGTTCTCAACAGGGTGCTCTGCGTGGACGGCTTCACGCAGGGTGCACTCCCGAAGGCGGAATTGCAGGCAGCATTTGTCCGCCAGCACGCAATGGCAATGCCGATGGAGCTGGACAAAGCTCTGCCCTATGCTCTGAAATGGGCAAAAGGCTCACACGGCGCAGTCGTCATCTGCGGTTCGCTCTACCTTGCCAATTATTTCCTTGACAGGGGAGGGGAATAGTATGGAATTCCTCATCGGTCTGCTCGTGATCATTGTCCTGCTGCTCATACTCGGCGTGGATGTGTTTCTGATCATCCGCGGCATTCTCTGGCTGATGGAGATCGTTCTGATCGGCATGACGCTGTTTTTTCTTCTCAGTGTTGTCATGATCCTGCTCGGCAAATGGCAGGATGCAAAGTTCCTGCGTATCGAAAAGGAAAAATCATGGGGACATGCCGTCTACCGCGTCGGCGATGAGGAGCAGAAGAATCTGTATCCCGCCGAGGGCGTTCTCCAGAAGTTCATCTACCGCAAAAACTCTGCGCGCGTGCGCTTCTGGCAGCGCGGAACGCTTTGCGTTCTGTTCGACCATTACAGCATTCTGATCGCCGCACTCGGATTGCCGCTGTCGGCGGCTGGTGCAGTCCTGCTGGGGCTGTTCCTGTTCTGGATCTGACCGCTTCTGCAAAATCTATGTAAAATCTCTGTGATATCTGTGAAAAGCTCTGGACTTTTCCGGAATTTTGTGGTATACTGAATATATCGCTTTAAAGTAAATAAAAAAGGAGTGTATGATTTGAAAAAAATAATCACGACCATGTTCCACGGCTTCTGCATGGCACTTGCGGACAGCGTGCCCGGCGTATCCGGCGGAACGATCGCGTTCCTGATGGGATTCTTTGATGATTTCATCGGCTCGCTCAATGACTTGCTCACCGGAAATCTTGACGCGAAAAAGAAGGCACTTGTCTACCTTGTCAAGCTCGGTGCTGGCTGGGTGATCGGCTTCGGCTCGTCCGTCCTTGTCCTGACAGCAGTCTTTGAATCGCATATCTACGCCATTTCCTCGCTGTTTATTGGCTTCATTCTCTTCGCCATTCCCGTGGTCATCATGGAGGAAAAGAAATGCCTCAAAGAAAAGCCCCTTGCAGCGATCGCACTGCTCATTGGTGCGGCACTCGTTGTGCTGCTGACCTACTTCACTGTTGGCAGTGCCGGCAATTCCGTCAGCATCGACAGCCCCACGATCGGCACATATTTCTATGTGTTCTTTGCCGGCGCAGTGGCGATCTGCGCGATGGTGCTCCCCGGCATTTCCGGTTCGACGCTCCTTCTGATCTTCGGACTGTATATTTCCATCATTAATGCCATCAAGGAGCTGATGCACCTGAATTTCGAGTATTTCCCGATCCTGATCGTATTCGGTCTGGGCGTGGTTACAGGCATTGTCTCCACCGTCCGTCTGCTCCGGAATGCACTTGAAAAGCACCGCAGCATCATGGTCTATCTCATCATTGGTCTGATGCTCGGCTCACTTTACTCCGTAGTGATGGGCCCTGCAACGCTCGATGAACCCAAAGATCCGATGACATTCAGTACGTTCAACTGGCTGTTCTTCTTCATTGGCGGCGCGATCATTCTCGGCATCCAGTTCCTCGGCGCAAGAAAAAGCAACGCGGAGCTTGCGGAAAAGAAGGCAGAGAATTAAAGAATATCTCAAACAAAAAGAGTCACCCGCAAATGCAGGTGACTCTTTTGCTATTGGAATTACAGTTTCATAAACAGGGAGGAGAACAGGATCACCAGCATACAGATCGGGCAGACATACTTTACCATGATTCTGTACAGCGTCCTGGACTTGAATGCGCCGTTTTCTTCCACTTCATCCTCAACGAATTTTGTTTTTGCAATGAATCCGATCAGGACACAGGTAAGCAGTGCCACGATCGGCATCATGATGTTGTTGCTCACGAAATCGAAGAAGTCAAGGAACTGATAGCCGAATACAGTCACTTCACTCCAATTACTGTAGCCGAGTACGGAGAGCATACCCATTACCAGAGAAATACCCATTACGATCAGACATGCCGGAATTCTCTTAACCTTGAATTTCTCAGTGATGATGGATACGACCGTTTCCATCAGTGAGATCGAGGAAGTCAGTGCAGCCAGTGCGACCAGAATGAAGAATGCCGCACCCACGATCTGACCGCCAGCCATTGATTCAAATACGTTCGGCAGGGTGATGAACATCAGGGACGGGCCCGCATTGAGCGCAGAAGCATCACCGCCGGAGAATACAAATACGGACGGTACAATGATCAGACCTGCAAGGAATGCCACTGCTGTGTCGAAAATCTCAATGTTGCGCACAGAGCCTTCCAGATGGTCTTCCTTTCTCATATACGAGCCGTAGGTGATCATAATACCCATTGCCAGGGACATTGAGTAGAACAGCTGCCCCATTGCCGCGATCACAGTTTTGATGGAGAATGCACTGAAATCGGGCTTCACATAATAGATCAGACCGTCGATCGCACCGGGGAGTGTCAGCGTGTAGATGCCAATGCCAATAATGAGTACGAACAGTACCGGCATCATGATCTTGCTCACACGCTCAATGCCCTTGTCCACGCCCAGCATAACAACGAGTGCTGTCAGCGCAACGAAAATGCAGAAGAACAGTGTCGGCTGTCCGGCATGTCCGATGAAATTTGTAAAGTACGAACCGTCGCCAGCCGCCGCTGTACCGCCGCCCGTCAGGAATGCGACCATGTACTTGAGCACCCAGCCGCCGATGACGCAGTAGTAGGGGAGGATGATGACAGGAACTGCCGCCGCCAGCCAGCCGAGCGGAGCGAAATGCTTGTTGATATCGGAATATGCACCGATGACACTCTTGCCCGTCTTACGTCCGATCGCGATCTCCGTGGTCATCAGCGTAAAGCCGAAGGTCACAGTCAGGATCAGATAGACCAGCAGGAAGATACCGCCGCCATATTTCGCGGCAAGATACGGGAAACGCCAGATGTTTCCCAGTCCGACCGCCGAGCCGGCAGCAGCAAGGATGAAGCCGAGCCTCGATCCGAAGCCGCCCTTTTCGGCAGTCACAGTTGTTTGTTCACTCATGAAAACACACCTTTCCGCAGTGTTCCGGAGCTGCTGTGCTGCCCGTGTCGCTGTGCTCCGGTAAGCTGCATTTAAATTTGTCATTCGCAGCACGAATACCTTAATTTTACACGAAAATGCAGATAATGTCAAGCAAAAACACTGTTCAGCATTTGCATTTATGCAAATCTGACAAAAACCCAGCAGAAATCTCAGCATAATGCAAACGCGCATTCACATCCGCATTTCTTCCGGCATACAGTGTGCAGAAGGGAGTGTGAGAGAATGCAGACCATCAGCCTGTGCATGATCGTAAAAAATGAGGAGGATGTGCTGGAACGCTGTCTGTCCGGTGCGTCGCCGCTTGTCGATGAGATCATCATCGTTGACACCGGATCGAGCGACCGCACCAAGGAGATCGCCGCCCGCTTTACCGATCACGTTTATGATTATCCGTGGCAGGATGATTTCGCCGCAGCTCGAAATTTCGCCTTTTCCAAGGCAGCCTGCGACTACCAGCTCTGGCTTGACGCGGATGATGTCATACCGCCGGACAGCCTGCAAAAGCTCCTCACCCTGAAAGCGGAGCTGTCACCGGATACAGATGTCGTCATGCTGCCCTATCATATCGCCTTTGATGAGAACGGCGCACCAACCTTTGCCTATGAACGTGAACGCCTGCTGCGCCGTGAGAAGCGGTTTCGCTGGACGGGCGCGGTACATGAGGTCGTCACGCCGTCGGGGAACATCCTGCACTATGACGCGCCCATCGAGCACCGCAAGCTCCGCGTCGCCGATCCTGAACGGAATCTCCGGATCTTTGAACGCCTGCAAAACGAGGGGCATCCTTTGGATACACGGCAGAAATTCTACTATGCGCGTGAGCTGTACCATCATGAACGTTATGCGGATGCACTTTCCGTTTATGCAGATTTCTTCGCGCAGTCCGATGCATGGATCGAGGATCGCATCACCGCCTGTCTGCACCGCGCAGAATGTCTGCTTGCCCTCGGAAGGGAAGGGGATGCGCTGCGCAGTCTGTCCGAGAGCTTTGCCTATGATGTGCCCCGTGCGGAGATCTGCTGTACCATCGGGCATATCTTCATGAAACAGGAGCAGTACGCAAGGGCGGCGTTCTGGTATGAAACCGCTCTGCGCACGGAATTTTCCGCAGAAACCAGCGGCTTTTCACAGCCGGACTGCCACGATTTCATCCCGTTGATGCAGCTCTGTGTCTGCCATGACCGTATGGGTAACCTCCGGCTTGCCAAAGCATATAATGATAGAGCAGGGCGTATCAAGCCCTGCCATCATAACGTGGCGCAAAATCGGATGTATTTCCGAAAACGTCTTGCTTTAGAAGATTTGCAGTAAGGAGGCATCCTCTATGTCCATGTATTCCTGCTATGGCAGCTATCCTTCTTCCGGATGCAGCGGCTGTTCTAATGGCTGTTGCCTTCAAGCTGGCTGCCGCCCTGTCCGCCGCCCTGTCCCACCCCATGCCCGACCTATTGCCCGCCGTCACCGGCTCCGACCTACTGCCCGCCGCCTGCCCCTGAGCCGATTTATCCGCCTTATGGTCCTACGGGTGCCACCGGACCAACCGGAGCAACAGGCGCAACAGGTGCAACAGGTCCTCAAGGTGAAGTCGGTCCTACTGGTCCTCAAGGTGAAGTCGGCCCTACTGGTGCAACGGGTCCTCAAGGTGAAGTCGGCCCTACTGGTCCTCAAGGTGAA
>CALGTT010000396.1 GCA_937901485.1 uncultured Ruminococcus sp. | reverse complement strand
CAACGACCACAAGCGAAACGACTACCACAACGACTACAACCGAAGCAACTACCACAACGACCACAAGCGAAACCACCACCACAACAACCACAACCGAAACGACTACCACAACGACCACAAGCGAAACGACTACCACAACGACTACAACCGAAGCAACTACCACCACAACCACAACCGAAACCACCACAACGACCACAACTACGAGTGAAACGACTACCACAACAACCGTCGTTGGTTACACCTACGTTGTGGAGACAAAAGAACCGCAGTTCTATTTCTCTCATGACAAGAACGAATTCCAGCCGGAGGATCTGATCGAACGCATTACCCGATATGCAGTTTACTCTGACGGAAGCACATCTGAAAACGGCGAAATTCTGGAGAATTTCGATCATGTCGGTTTCAGTGAGCCGACACCGGAGTTCATCTGGAACGGTGACAGCTATTGGTACAGCCTTTCCGTTACAATCGGGGATGATTTTACCGGTCAGACCATCGAGAAAGCTGTGGATATCTGCGTCGGCGTAAAGGGCGATGCAAATCTTGACGGCACTGCGGACGCGAAGGATGCGGCGGCAATTCTGACCTATGCTGCGGCAGCCGGTGCGGGGCAGAGTACTCCGCTGTATTCCGCAGATGATCGGACGATGGAAGACCTCGCGTTCTATCTTGCGGAAGTCAACACTTCCGGCGATGCGGACGCAAAGGATGCTGCGCTGATTCTGGCGTATGCCGCAGCCGCAGGCTCCGGTGAGCCTAAGACCTGGGAGGAAATTCTGGGAGCTGCATGATCCGAAAACCTTCTGACAGGAATTATCTTTGCCGTTCACGGTAATCGCACAGGCTGAGAATTTCCACACAAACAAAAGCCTCGCCAATTGCGGCGAGGCTTTTCTATACATAGTCTTTTCTCAAACCATAAACATTTGCCGAAATATCGGTAAAAGCACTCTGATATATACGTCATTGACACCTCCAACACGCTGAGCCATGTGCTGACAGCAACCACAGGCGAAACGACAACGTATTATGTCTTTGGCATCGGTCTGCTGTATCAGGAGGAGGACGGCGAAACGCTGTTCTATCACTTCAACAACATCGGCAGCACGGAAGCCGTGACGGATATTGACGGAAAAATTGTAGAAAAATTTGCATATGGTCCGTATGGAGAGTTGCTTTCTGCGAATGAATGTGGTATAATGTACTTGTACAACGGTGAGTACGGTGTGGCAACCGACGAAAACGGCTTGTACTATATGCGTGCAAGATACTACAACTCCGAGATCAAGCGGTTTGTGAATCAGGATGTGCTGACTGGCACGATTTCCGATTCTCCCACAATGAACCGTTATGCATATGTCAACGGCAACCCGATCAGTCTGGCGGATCCGTTTGGTCTGAGTCCGTCTATTAACTGGAATGCCCTTGGACATACCGCATTGAGCGTGATTGGACTGCTGACATTGATTCCGACACCGGTTACATTTGCGATTGGTGCAGTGGCAAACATTGTGAATGCAGCATGGTATGCAGCGGAAGGAAATTACTTTGAAGCAGTGTGCAGTGCGGTTGGCGTATTTGGCGGGGGTTGCCAGTTGCTTTCTAAAGTTGGATTTGAATCTAATCTTTTGATGCATGTTCTGAAATTTGGAACTGCTGCTGGTTCAATAGCAATTGGTGGTTATGACATATATCAGATAGGGTATGAAAACTACCAAAGCTATGTCGTGCGTGGTGAAGATTTTAGTTTTGTCGATGCAGCAATGGACGCTAGAAGAATCGTTTTGGATTCTGTGGCAATTGCAGGCGGAGTTAAGCTGTTAGAAGAGTTATCATCGGAAAGAAAAATGCGTGATTCTCTTATTGAGTGGGTTGAACTGGAGAAGAAAGGGATGACATCAAATAGACAACTCGCTAAATACCGATCTGCTACAGTTGCGTATGATTCTGAAAGTGGAATGTTTTACTTTGGTAGAAATGGCACTTTAAGAGTAGGAAGAGATAACATAAATAGCACTTTATCATTGCATTTACCTGAAACTTCACTTTGCAAATATCGTTTAGGTAATTGTTCCGAAGTTGATGCGGTGAATCAGGCGTTAAATAATGGGGCAAAAGCATCAAATTTGTATTTGTATACAATTGACCCACACACATATTTACCCAAGACAATGTGTGAAAATTGTTTTTATACGTTTTGGGATTGGGTTGCAATGGTTCTAACGGGTTAATCAATTGGTTCTCTGCATCATATTTCAGTGGTGCAGAGAACCATCAAAAATCATGGTGAAGAATAATGAATATTAGCGTTTTTAAAAAGATTTCAGGATATGGTAGAATCTCGTATAGTATTTGTTGTTTAGAAAAAGTTTTGTTGCATTATAAATATCCAACGACAAAATGGAAATGGATTCTTGAAAAATTATGGCAACATTCAACGGTTTCCTATTTTGATGAATGGTGTTATGAGATTGCAGAATATTTGCCGGATCTATTATTAGATGATCCGATATATTCAGATGAGGAGTATGAGTACATTTCTGAGCAGCAATTTAACATACTACTTGAAACTTACAGCGACTTGAATCATGTTGTAATTCGAGTATTTAGGTTGATATATGAACTTGCAACTGCGGATTTGTACTCAAAGATTAGAAATTCAGGGAGGTATACTACATTAACTTATTTAAAGGAAATAACAGATTTGTTAGAAAAGAATGGTATTGAATTACCAAATTACACTTTGTTTTTTAAATATCAATATGACATAAATGTAAATGATGGACTTGGAGAAAAAACTGGGAAAGAATATTCGCTCATCCTTGATTAGAAAATGTAGCGTGCAAATATGGGTTCGCTGTTTAAGAGTACCTATGTTGTCGGCAATGTTATCAAGAACAATATTGACCGCTATTTGATCAACGGTGAAGAGTTCAGTTGGTCGCAGCTGGGTGTAGACTTGCTCACGATCGGACTTGAAGTTTTTGCGATGAAAAATGCCGCAAAGGGGCTTGCAGACGCACAGTCACAGTCGTGGTGCTTCGTGGCAGGAACGCTGGTTGCAACCGAGGCAGGCTATAAGGCACGCTATCAACACTGGTAAGATACAAGCGGGAGAAGCTAAATTGTCTGGTTTAAGAAAAGAACTTGAAAAGATCTTCAATATGGACGTGGATATTTCAATAATTGAGGTAGGGGGTCCATTTGACAATCCCCCATTCATTCCTTTTGAGTAAGCTGAGTAAATGGGATGTTGATTCGTTTTATCAACATCCCACCATTACAGTGTAAATTGAATTGAAAGCGAGGATGAAGAAGTGCAGGATTTGTATTGTAAGGTATATATTGATACTGACGATAGTTTTATCGATTTGTTTGAGAGAGTCTTATCTTATACTAAAGGAGAAAAAGATGCAATAACTTATATCAATTCTGAGTGGTGTGAAATTAGTGTGCGGAGAAATAGGGAGTTTGATCAGAATAACTCTCGGATGGATGTTTCTGATTTTGTTTTTTGGAAATTCTTTTTAGATATAGAACCTGCCAACAACATTGATGAGACAGTGTATATATATAATATATCAAGGTTAGTTGAATTTTTAAAAGGAATTTATGGAAATGTAGTGATTGCGTGTGATTTTGAAGATGAAATTATGTAGCAATTGAAGAAATCCAAGTTGGTGATGTAGTATTAGCCGAGGATGCAGGTTTAGTGTCAGCATAACCTGATATATAACAATACCCCACAGGGCTGCCGGACATTTGGTCTTTCGCCTTGTGGGGTAATTTTTATTGATTCAAGAGTTCTCTTTTCATAATGCAAAGGTCAAACGCATCCAGTCTTCCATCCCCGCACAGATCACCGGCTTGCCAGTCGGTAATATTTCCTGCACGGTGCAGCCATTTCTGGAGCATCACAACATAGAGGAGCGTGATGTCGCTGAAATCCACATCCGGATTGGCTGCTGCAAGAAATTACTTTTGACTATGAGTAACGAAATAGAAAGGAAATCACCATGACAGATAAAAATCCTCTCGGAACGATTTTTACTCACTATCAAAGAAGCTTCCATATATTTTAACATCGGCGAGAACAAGATGCACAGGAGCGCAGCTGAGTATCTGAATCGGACCACAGATTTGTCATCCAGAACGGCGGCAGAACCATGATCAACAGAA
>CALGTT010000395.1 GCA_937901485.1 uncultured Ruminococcus sp. | reverse complement strand
TTTTGAAAAAGGCTGGACCGAAAACTTTTCAGCCGCCTGCGGCGCGATCGCCGATAGGCTTTTAAAAACTAAGGGACTGTCACCAAACAGTCCCTTTCCTTTTATTCAGTTCCCCCGCGTGTCAGGCGTTCGATGGTGTTGGAATTGAGCTTTGCGGTCAGGCGAAGGCGGTCGATCTCCTTTTTCAGGTCGGCAATTTCCGCTTCATACGCCGCAAAACGCTGCATATTGCTGCGCTGTGCAAGCTCCAGCTGTGCAATGCTGTCCAGTGCATGTCCGAGCTGGTGCGTCAGAAGCTCCAGCTTTTCGTTGAGCTGTGCATTCATGGCATTCTGGCTCTCGCCGAATTCTTTGAGATTCTGTCCGGTCTTTCCAAAGCCAGCCATTTCCCTGTAAGTATCGGTTTTCATCCCATGCCTCCTTTTATTTCACCGGAACGCCGAAATTGCGCCGGTTGTGGTTGAGCATCGTGCGCAGTGTCTCCTCCAGCGGATATTCTGCATACCAGCCGGTATCCTCGCGCAGCTTCGTCACATCTGCCTCAATGACGGGCACATCCGAGGGGCGCATCCTTGCCGGATCCTGCTCCACAGCAATGGATTCCGTGCTCTGGTCGAGCAGGATATCCAGAAGCTCCTGAATGGACACGGCATGACCGCTGCCGACATTGTAAGTATCGCCCGCTCTGCCCTTTTCCATGAGCAGTGCATAGGCTCTGACCACATCGCGCACGTCGGAAAAATCACGCTTTGCCGCCAGATTTCCGACCTTCATGACCGGAGCACGGAAGCCTGCCTCCATTTCGGCGATCTGGAGGGCAAAATCCGCCGCCACAAACTGCGGCGACTGCCCCACGCCGATGTGATTGAATGCGCGCACCATGACGATGCCCATGCCGTAGGCTCTCGCGTACACACTGCCGATCATGTTCTGGCACGCCTTTGTCACGGCGTAGATGTTGCCGGGGTGAAGTGCTTCCGTTTCCGCGATCGGGCACGCGCCGCCGCGCAGATATCCGTATTCCTCGCCAGAACCGACAAGCAGGATGCGCGGATAGTAGTCCTCCACACTGCGAATGGCTTCGAGCAGGTGGAGCGTTCCCTTGATGTTGACATCCACCGTCAGCTCCGGATCTTTCCACGAAACCGCAACCGAGCTTTGCGCGGCGAGGTGGTAGATCTGCGCCGGACGGTGGGTTTGCAGGAGCATCCGGATCTCATGTTCTTTTGCAAGGTCAAGATCAAAGACCTCACATCCGCCGATGCGGATGCTTTCATGGGGAAGCTTGGTCGCGCCGACGGATTTTCCGGCGGACATCAGCTCCTGTATCAGATAACTGCCGACAAATCCGCCGGCACCAATGATGAGTGAGTCCATGTTGTACACCTCTTTCTTTGTAATCGGGGCATGTGTAATGCTGTCAGCAGTTCTCTGTTCCCCGCAGTACCGCAAGAATCTTTTCCATGATCCCTTCACAATCATACTCCTCCAGCACGCGTTTGCGTGCATTGACACCGTATTCGCGGCGCAGACCGGCATCCTGTGCGAGGGTGCGGATCGCGTCTGCGAGGGCGTTGGCATCGCGCGGCGGCACGGTCAGCCCCGTTTTGCCGTGGATGCTGACGTAGGGGACACCCGTCGGGAGGGATGTGTTGATGACGGGCTTGCCGTACACCATCGCCTCCTGCTGGACAAGTCCGAACGCCTCGGAATTTTCCACGGACGGGAACACGAACACATCGCAGTCCGCAAACGCGGACTTCAGCTCCTCGTCCGTGAGTCTGCCCAGAAAATGCACCGGAAGTCCGGAGGCTTTCGCTTTCAGCTCGTCCTCCAGAGGGCCTGTGCCGCAGATGAACAGCTCACAGCCGCGCACCTGCCGGAACGCGTCAAGCAGGACATCCGCGCCCTTGTAGTAGACCAGCCGCCCGACAAAGAGGAATTTCACAAACCCTTCGTTTCCGCACTGCCTTGTGAGAATGGGGAAGATCTCCGCGTTCTGGTAGGGCTTTGCATCCAGACCGTAGGGGATGATGTGGCATTTTTCCCGATATTCCGGCAGAAATGCGGAGCTTTCAATATGCCCCGGCGTTGCCGCAATGATGGCATCCGCACGCTGTAAAAAGCGCGTGAGGAGGGGCTTGTAGTATCTGAGCAGCTTTTTCTGCTTGATGACATCGCTGTGCCACGCGATCACCACGCGCCCCTTGTAGCCCGAAAGCAGGAGGGCGAGGTCGCCCAGCGGAAAGGGGGTATGGAATTCGATCACATCCGCCCACTTTGCCATTTGGCGGAATTTCCACAGGAATTCCACCGAAAGCGGACAGGAAAAATATGTCCCGATGCTGGAGGCACGCGTGATCTCCGTGCCGTCGATGATCTCCGTGCAGCCCTTGCCCTTTTCCTGACAGACGAGTACCTTCACCTCCACATCCGGACGCTTGGACAGGTACTCCGCACGCTGCTGAATGACCGTTTCAATGCCGCCGATGTGGGGAAAATAGAACTTGTTTACCTCTAAGATTCGCAGTTTTTCAGACATTGCCATTCTCCTTCAGCATCGGGCAAAGCTCCGCATAGACCTCATAGAGCAGCTGTGCACTGCGCTCCCATGAAAACATTGCCGCACGCGCCAGCCCCTCTGCGGAGAGCCGCCGGCGCAGGTCTGCATCCGTGAACAGCCGTTCCAGTCCGTCCGCGATGGATGCGGTGCTGTCGGCTTTGACGATCACAGCGGAATCCCCCGTGACCTCCGGCAGGGATGCGGCATCGGACACCAGCACGGGCGTGCCGCAAGCCATCGCCTCCAGCGGCGGCATTCCGAAGCCCTCATAGAGCGAGGGGAATGTGAACGCGAGCGCACCGGACATCAGGGCGCACAGGTCGGCGGAGTCGATGTACTGCGTGAAAATAACCTGCTGTTCCAGTCCAAGAGCCTTGACCTTCCCGAAAATGCCGTCATACAGCCAGCCCTTGCCGCCTGCAAGCACGAGCTTTGCCGGAGCTTCGTGGTTTTTGGCAAACGCGGCATAGGCATCAATGAGCCGTTCAAGGTTCTTGCGCGGTTCGAGCGTGCCCAGATACAGGAAATAGTCACCGCGGATCTCGTATTTTTCACGCACCTGCGCGATTTTCTGTGCATCGGTTTCCGGATGGAACTTCTGCATATCCACACCGCAGGGGACAACGCGGATCTTGTCTGCAAATTCGGGGTAATATCTGATGATCTCGGACTTTGAGAATTCCGAGTCCGTCACGATCCGGTCGGCACGGCGCATGGACTTCACAAGCCCCAGATCGAGCATGTGCTTTGTCCTGCCGCGCACGGTTTCGGGAAATGCACGGTATACCATGTCGTGCACGGTCACGACCGTTTTTCCGTGTACGAGGGGCGGCACGATGTAGTTGAAAAAGTGCGTGATCTCCGCCTTTTTCCCGAAAAACCAAGAGTACGGCACGGGTACGAAGGCGGACACGAGCCGATAGAGGTAGGGGTGGCAGAGGGAATGCCGCGCGGTGACATTCTGCCGCAGATAGGGCTGAATATCGGCTTTTCTCTGCGCCAGATGCCGGATGGCGAAATAGTTGAGCGTGAATTCATGCTCCGGATGGCGTGCCGTCATAGCGGTGACCTGTCCGGCTTCACAGTAACCGATGCCAGTCATACGCCCCATGAGGGGGAGCGCGTCAAATGCAATGTTCACTTGGTTTCCCCTTTCAGCTTTGCCAGAAGTGCCGCAAACTGGGCATCCACATCCTCCGTGCGGAAGCCCCCGAACGCTTTCTGGATGGGCTTGCGCAGGAGAGCTTCTGCCTCTTTGATGGCTTCTTCCCGCGGCATATCGCCGCTTTCGGCTGCCAGAATGAGCGCGTTCAAGCCATCGACCAGCACCAAGACCTGCATTTTATGATAGCCTTTCAAGGCTGTGCGGAGTACGGTGTTCTGTTCCATATGAGTCCTCTTTTAAGAAAATGACTCCCGCCCACGGCGGAGCAGGAGTCCTGTCATTGTTTATGCAAGCTTGGAAGCCTTAATTTCCTTTTCCACGATGGCAAGGTCATTCTTCACCATGCGCTCTACCAGCTCTGCAAAGGAGATCTCACGCTCCCAGCCGAGGGCAGCTTCTGCCTTTGCGGGATTGCCGAGGAGCACGTCTACCTCTGCCGGACGGAAGAACTTGGGGTTCACCTTGACGATCACCTTGCCGGTCGCCTTGTCCTTGCCGATCTCGTTCACGCCTTCGCCTTCCCATACCACCTCAATACCTGCGGTGCGGAATGCGATCTCCACGAATTCACGGACGGTTCTTGTCTCATTTGTTGCAATGACATAATCATCCGGTGTATCCTGCTGGAGCATGAGCCACATTGCCTTCACATAGTCCTTGGAATGTCCCCAGTCACGCTTGGAATCCATGTTGCCCAGCTCTACGCAGTCCTGCACGCCCAGCTTGATGCGTGCAACGGCATTGGAGATCTTTCTGGTCACGAACTCCAGACCGCGGCGTTCGGACTCATGGTTGAACAGGATGCCGGAGCAAGCGTACATATCATAGCTCTCTCTGTAGTTCTTGGTGATCCAGTGACCATAGAGCTTTGCCACGCCGTAGGGACTTCTCGGATAGAACGGAGTCTTCTCCGTCTGCGGCATTTCCTGTACCAGACCGAACATCTCAGAAGTGGATGCCTGATAGAAACGGCAGGAGGGCTTCACTGTGCGGATCGCTTCGAGCATGTTGGTGACACCGATCGCGTCAATGTCCGCAGTACCCAGCGGTGTGTCCCAGCTTGTTGCAACGAAGGACTGTGCCGCAAGGTTGTACACCTCGTCTGCCTGAGAGATCTGCATTGCCTTGATCAGGGAGATGGGATCGGTCATATCCGCATAAATCAGCGTTACCTTGTCCTTGAGATGCTCAATATTGCCGTAGTCCACAGTTGCCTTTCTTCTCCAGATACCGTAAACCTCGTAGCCCTTTTCCAGCAGAAGCTCTGCCAGATAAGAACCGTCCTGACCTGTAATGCCTGTGATCAATGCTTTTTTCATGATATTATCTCCTTTTATATTGATGATTCTGGCAGTTTGTGTATATGGCTGGCTGAACTGTTTGATCTGCGGTTCAGCCGCCGGAATCTCTGCCAAGAATATGATGCTTGCAATTCTAACGTTTTCCCTTTGTCCCCATAGGGGGCAATGGGAAAACGCTATGGGATTCCAAAGGGATCACATCCCTTTGGCGGGGGTTCGGGGGCAGAGCCCCCGATTAAAGCAGTTCCACTCTGCCCTGTGCACGAAGCTGTGCCAGAACCTTCTTGATGTCCTGCGTGCTGTTTTTGTCGCAGACCAGCACGGCATCCGGTGTATCCACGATGACAACATCCTCCAGTCCCAGTACGGCCACCATTCTTGCACCGCCGCAGACTGTGCAGTTTCTGCTGTCCACATTCACCACATCACCCGAAAGCATGTTGCCCTCATCGTCGGTTTCGTTGATGCGTTCAAGTGCCAGCCAGCTTCCCACATCATCCCAGCCGAAATTGCCGGGGATCGTGTAGATGCTCTGCGCCTTTTCCATAATGCCGAAATCAATGGATTCTGCCGGAAGCTTGCAGAAATTGTCCTGCAATGCCGCGTCAAATCCCGCTGTGCCGTATGCCGCAACGATCGGCTGCAAGCCCTCGTAAAGATCGGGCATGTGGGTTCTGATGTTTCCCAGAATGCTCGATGTCTTCCAGATGAACATGCCGCTGTTCCACAGATAGCCGCCGTCTGCCAGATATTCCTGTGCCCTCGGCAGGTCGGGCTTCTCTACAAAACGTTCCACCGCATAGACACCATTCTCACCGCTGCCCTTGACATACTTGATATACCCGTAGCCCGTTTCCGGATAGGTCGGCGTAATGCCCAGCGTCACGAGGTTTTCACCGCGTTCCGCCGCTTCTGCTGCCTTGCGCAGCGTGTCGATATAAATATCCTCCGCATGGATCAGTTCTGCCACAACTTCGGTGTATTTCCCGATACCAATCCCAATGCCAAACCG
>CALGTT010000394.1 GCA_937901485.1 uncultured Ruminococcus sp. | reverse complement strand
TCGAAAATGTGCCGGATATCAGCGATGTTTCCATCTGTCTGCGCATTCTGTACGAGCTGGGGGCGCAGGTGGAGATGCGCAGTCCCGATACCTACCGCATTGACTGTACAAGTGTGAGAAGCTTCAATGTACCCTATGAGAGCGCGAAACAGATGCGTGCATCCTATTATTTTCTGGGTGCGCTGCTGGGCAGAACGGGCAAGGCAAGAGTCTCCATGCCGGGCGGATGTCCGCTGGGTGACAGACCGATCGACCAGCATCTGAAGGCATTTTCTGCGTTGGGTGCACAGTCCTGCAACGATCACGGCATGATCGACCTGCGTGCGGACAAGCTCGTGGGCGGACAGATCTATTTTGATGTGGTGACAGTCGGCGCAACGATGAATGCGATGCTGGCGGCAGTCAAGGCAGAAGGTCTGACGATCATTGAAAATGCCGCAAAAGAGCCGCATATTGTAGATTTAGCCAACTTCCTCAACTCAATGGGTGCGGATATCAGAGGTGCGGGCACGGATGTGATCAAGATCCGCGGCGTTTCCTATCTGCACGGTACGAACTATTCTGTGATCCCCGATCAGATCGAGGCTGGTACATTCATGGTAGCAGCGGCGGCAACGGGCGGTGATGTGCTGGTCAAGGGTGTGATCCCGAAGCACTTAGAGCCGATCACGAACAAGATGAAGAAAATCGGTGTGAATATCGAGGAATTTGATGATGCAGTGCGCGTCTGGGTGGATGGTCCTCTGGTAAAGACCAGCATCAAGACACAGCCCCATCCCGGTTTCCCGACGGACATGCAGCCGCAGATGGCAACGCTCCTGACGCTTGCGGAGGGAACGAGTGTCGTGACGGAGGGTGTCTGGGAGCAGAGATTCCGTTATGTCGAGGAGCTGCGCCGCATGGGTGCGGACATTGCAGTCAATGACAAGGTAGCGATCATCACGGGCACGGGCAAGCTCATGGGTGCGCCGGTCAAGGCGTGTGACCTGAGAGCCGGTGCGGCACTGATCATTGCAGGTCTGGCGGCAAACGGTGTGACGGAGATCGAGGACATTCATCATATTGAGCGCGGTTACGGCAATATTGAGGCAAAGCTGCGCGGTATCGGCGGAGATATCCGCAAGGTTTCGACACCGCCGACGGCGATGAAGAAGGCGTTGTAATTTTCAGTCCGTCTGCATTGGCAGACGGACTTTTTTGGAGTGGTGTAATATGGCGAAATTTTATCCGTTATTCAGTTCCAGCTCTGCCAATGCTTCCTATATCGGGGGGAGAAATGCCGGAATTCTGGTGGATGCCGGTGCGAGCTGCAAAAAACTGCTTGCGGCACTTGAATGCAACGGTCTGCAAAATCAGTGTATACAGGGCATTTTTATCACGCACACGCATACGGATCACATCAAGGGACTGCGCGTGCTGCTCGGAAAGCTGAAAGTGCCGGTTTATGCATCGGCGCAGAGTCTGGAAAAGCTCATCCATGACGGGCATATTCCTGCTGGGATCGACACCATCCCGATCGACACAGGGGCGGTGTCCTGCGGTGACTGCGAAATTACGGCGTTTCCGACGATGCACGACGCGCCCGGCAGCGTGGGCTACCGCATCCGCACGGCGGATGACAAGCTCTGTGCGGTGTGCACGGATCTGGGTGTGGTGACGAAAGAGGTGTACGATGCACTGCACGGCTGTGACATGGTGCTGCTGGAGTCGAATTATGATCCGGTGATGCTGCGCGGCGGTGCATATCCGCCGGAGCTGAAGCGGAGAATTATGTCGGAATACGGTCATTTATCGAATGAGGAGAGTGCACAGTTCGCCAGAGATCTGGTGGGCAGCGGCACGACGCGGCTTTTGCTGGGGCATTTAAGTCCGCACAACAACACGCCGGAAAAGGCGGCGGCGGCAATGGCGGAGGGGCTGCGGGAATTTACCAGCGGCATGGATTATCTGCTGGGGATCGCGCCGGTGGAAACGCAGGGAGGAGCAGTGATTTTCTGATGGTAGTACAGCTTCTGACGGTAGGCAAGCAGAAAGAGCCGCATCTGACGGCGGCGCAGGAGGTATACAGCAAGCGGCTGACACCGTTCTGCAAATTTGAGTTCACGCAGCTGCCGGCGGTGCGCCTTTCGGACAAGCCCTCGGAAAAGGAGATTCAGGCGGCACTGGAGCAGGAGGCGGCGGCGATCCGGAAAGCCTGCAAGGGTGTGATGGTAGCGATGTGCATTGAGGGAAAGCAGATGCCGAGCGAGGCATTTTCCCGACTGCTGACGCAGGAGATCCCGATGCGGTCGAGTGCGGTGACGTTTGTGATCGGCAGTTCGTTCGGGCTGGCGGAGAGCATCAAGCAGGAGGCGTTCCGGCGCATGTCCATGTCGGAGATGACCTTCCCCCATGCGCTGGCTTCGGTGATGCTGATGGAGCAGATCTACAGGGGGTATCAGATCGACAAAAACACGGGCTACCACAAATAGGCGCGGAGCCCGCGCTGGCAGACGCGTATGAAAGCGAAGTGATAACGGAAGCTTACTGTTTCGCGAGCAGGGTTTCTGAACCGCAATATGCCTTTGCCTGCGGCAAGCGGCACAAAGCTTATGGAAAGTATAAAGTATGTGGGCGCGGCAACCGCGCTGTTGGACGCGTATGGCGCGGCAACCGCGCTGTTGAGCGCGTATGAAAGCGAAGTGATAACGGAAGCTTACTGTTTCGCGAGCAGGGTTTCT
>CALGTT010000393.1 GCA_937901485.1 uncultured Ruminococcus sp. | reverse complement strand
AAACTGTCCGCAACATAGATGCGGAATGCTTCATCGGGGAAGAATTCTTCGTTAATGGCAATCCCTTCCTGCGCCGCCGAAACGGGGAGATCCGACTTGCTTTGTCTGGTGGGAATCGGGCAGACCATTCCCGTGCACACGGCTTGTGCTGCGAGTACGGCAATGAGCTTCTGGAATGTGTGTTTCATCGTATTTCCTCCTTTTCTTGTGCAAACGGCATTGCAGTGTTATTTGAAATACCGTTTTCTGAGTTTTTCATTCATCAATGCAACGTGACTTTTGTCCATGAGGTAGTGCAGATAACTGGTAAACAGATAGATAAATACAACAGCCAGAAAGGTAATGAACACGGATTTCATCGTGACGGCACATAAGCCGAACAGATGGAGCATCAGCAGTGCAATGCCGAATATCAGCAAAAAATGCAGCAGCCACAGCAAAAACTGCACCTTGCCGCTTTTGATGTCCAGACAGACAAGGGCGGCGGACGGGAGGGCAGTGATCAGACCGCTGAACAGGATTTCCCACAGGATGCTGCTGTCCGTCTGCTTGCCGGTGAATGCCAGATAGACTGCAAGCGTGATGAGCACAGCGGTGTTGATATTGACAAAATAACGCAGAAAGGACGAGAAAAATTCTTTTATCATGTTTGTGCCTCCTAAACGCCGAGTTTGATTTTCAGGCTGTGTGCATAATGCCTTGAAATGATGATATTTTCGCCGTTTTTCAGATGCGCTTCCAATTTTCCGCTGAACTGCGGAGCAAGGTATTCAATTTTCTCCAGATTTACGATCATCGACTTTGAACAGCGTTCAAAATCCAGTGGCGCAAGCAGTTCCTCCAGCTCATACAGCTTATGCTTGATTTCGTACACATCCGAATGGGAATAGGCAAACACACGGCTGTCAATCGCTTCAAAGTAGTAAATGTCCTGATAATTCAAGGGCACGATCGTCCCATTGAGATAACCTGTCAATTCGCTTTTTACTTTATGAAAAGTGCAAAGCATAGCGATAAGCCGCTGATCCGGTGATTTGCACCTGACAATAACAACATCCTCTTCATCCGGCTGAGGGGATTCGATAATGATTTTCATATACAGACTCCTGAAAAGTAATCACGCAACGCATACCGCGTTCCGGATTGCATGAAACGGGTTTTGAACGCTTTGCGTTCAAATCGGAGGCTTTAGTATTAGTATATCATTTTTTCCTTCTCCTGTCAATGCAACTTATTGTATGAAATTAACCGCTTGTTGATGGAGGACATACAAAGAACATCGGGAATCGGCGTGCATTGCTTTATTGACTTTTACAGAAAAATTTGGTATAATTAAAAATGCAGAGGGCAACACCTCTGCCAAATAGAATGGAGGAAATATAGTGAAAAAGACAAGCGTGATTTTTACCGCAGCACTGCTTTCCCTGCTCCTGACCGGATGTGGTCCGGCTACAG
>CALGTT010000392.1 GCA_937901485.1 uncultured Ruminococcus sp. | reverse complement strand
AGCGTGACACAGAGCCGGCAACGGCAACACTTCTGATGAGTCTGGAATCCGTCTTTGCCGCCCTGTCCGGCTGGGTGATCCTGCATGAAGCCCTCACGCCGAAGGAATTGCTCGGCTGTGCGCTGGTCTTTGCAGCTGTGATTCTTGCGCAGCTAAAAGCTCCATCGGGAGAACAGCCTGAAAACAATCAAAAATGTCTGAAAATGGAGGAAAACAATGAAAAAACATCTTAGTAAAATCATCTTTGCACTGCTTGTGGCAGCGTTCATCGTCTGCTGCATCATCAATGCCCCCATCACGGGTGCGATCGGTACGCTCTGGGCACTGCTTCCGCCCATCGTGGCAATTGGTCTGGCACTCATCACGAAAGAAGTCTATTCTTCACTGTTCATGGGCATTTTGTCCGGCGGCGTGATCTATGCTGCTGCCTCCGGCACGGGCTTTGAGGGGATGTTCAGCGCAATTGTGGAGCAGGGCTTTATTGCAAACCTGTCCGATGCCTACAATGTCGGCATTCTCATCTTTCTCGTCGTGCTCGGCATCATTGTCGTGCTCATGAACAAGGCGGGCGGCAGCCGTGCCTACGGCGAATGGGCATCCAAGCATATCAAGAGCCGCGCGGGTGCATGTCTTTCCACATTCCTGCTTGGTATCCTGATTTTCGTGGATGACTATTTCAATTGCCTGACCGTCGGCTCTGTCAAGCGCCCCGTCACGGACAAATACAAGATCTCCCGTTCCAAGCTCGCCTACCTGATCGACTCCACCGCAGCTCCTGTCTGCATCATCGCTCCCATTTCTTCATGGGCAGCCGCAGTCAGCGGTACTGTGGACGGTGTGAACGGCATCCAGCTCTTTATCAGCACCATTCCCTACAATCTCTACGCACTCCTGACACTCATCATGGTCGTGTTCATCTCCCTGACCGGCTTGGACTACGGCGCAATGAAGCTCCATGAACTGAATGCAGAAAAAGGCGATCTGTTTACGACACGCAGTACGACCTATGACAAGGATGATGCGCCGAAGCATACCAAGGGTAAGGTCATCGACCTGCTTCTGCCCGTGCTCATCCTGATCGTGCTCTGCGTTGTCGGCATGGTCTACACGGGCGGTCTGTTCTCCGGCGAGAATTTTATTGATGCGTTTGCCAATTGTGATGCCTCCTACGGCTTGTCCCTCGGTTCTATGGGTGCATTGATCGTTATTATCCTCTATTATCTCTGCCGTCGCGTCCTGACATTTACCGAGTGCATGGATTCCATCGCAGCAGGTTTCAAGCAGATGGTACCTGCCATCCTGATCCTGACCTTTGCATGGACACTCAAGAGCATGACAAATCTTCTGGAAGCCGGCCCGTTTGTTTCCGGTGTTGTGGAAAGTGCAACAGCCATCCAGATCCTGCTGCCGCTGATCCTCTTTGTGGTTGCCATCGGTCTTGCCTTTGCAACCGGTACATCATGGGGAACATTCGGCATTCTGATCCCGATCGTGACCAGCGTATTTTCTGCGGAACTGCTCCATGCGGAAGAAACCGGCATTCCTGCAATGGTCATCATCTGCATTTCTGCATGTCTTGCAGGTGCAGTCTGCGGTGATCACTGCTCACCGATCTCCGACACCACCATCATGGCATCGACCGGCGCACAGTGCGACCATGTGAACCATGTGTCCACCCAGCTCCCGTATGCGATCACCGTTGCCGCAGTCAGCGCGGTTGGTTATCTGCTGTCGGGCTTCGTGCAGAACGTGTTCGTTGTCCTCGGCGCATCCATCGTTCTGATGCTGGCAGTAGCAGGTAGCATGCTGTTTGCTGGTGGTGGAAAGGAAAAGGCTCAGGAAAT
>CALGTT010000391.1 GCA_937901485.1 uncultured Ruminococcus sp. | reverse complement strand
GAATTCCTTGCAAGCCGCAGTGACGCGCCGCTGCTTGCCGGAACAAGCCGCATTGCCATTGTCGAGCGCAACGCGCTGACCTCCGGTGCAGTCCGTATGCTGCCCGTGTCCGTGGATGGCAGCTACCCTCTGCAAGCCGAAATGTGCTGCACTGTTAATGCCGATGTCGATTGGAACAGCCAGCGTATCGGAATGCTCTGGATTCAATACCTGCTGACCGAAGAAGCGCAGCAGATTATGTTTGCCGAATACTACAGCGCACTGCCCATCCATGATGCAGTTTTTGCCCAGACAATAGAAAATCATGATGCCCTGTCCTTTATCAGCACGATTCGTGACGATATTGACGGCAGTGCATTGCAGTAAAGGAGGGGAACAATGAGCTGGTACAGTACAAATGACAGCTTTCCGGCAGCGGTGCAGCGTGCAGCACTGCCGGCAGGCACATCTGTTCACAATGATTACATACTGGAAAAGCCCCTGCGCGTCTGCGGTCTGGAGCTGACCTATCTTGCAAGGGATTCCCGTACACAGCAGCCCGTCTATCTGCGTGAGCTGCTGCCCATGCGCTGGTGTATGCGTGATGAAAACGGCATCTGGACACCCTATCATGCAGAAGCGGAATCCCTCTTTTCCGCCGTGAAAAGCGGCTATCTGGCGCAGATGGAACGTTTGCAGATGTTCTGTGAGGAAAGTGCGGTCGAGCAGATCCTTGCTGTCTTTGAAGCGGGCGGCACGGTCTGGATCGCGTCGGAATATGCGCAGGAATACAGTGCCGCGGAAGCACTGGCAGCGAAGCTGTTTACGCCGCAGGAGGCGATCAGCCTTCTGACACCGGTCATGGATACGCTGGTCGGTCTGCATGAGGAAAGGCTCTATCACGGCGCGATCTCCCTGCATTCCGTCATGCTGCGCGAGGACACCGCAGTCCTGACAAGCTGGTGCAGCGGCATCCGCGAAGAACCGCTGACGGCGGAAATGGATGTCCGCGCTGTCAGCGAGCTGCTCTACCGGATGATGACGGGCGAGCAGACCTACCGCAAGGAAATTGCTGCCGGACTGCCGCGCGGCATCCGCAAAGCACTGAAAAAGGGCATGGAACGCCCGTCCATCGGCATGGAACAGCTCTGGCGAATGCTCCATGCGGACAAACCCTCCCGCCGCACCGTCCGTATGCAGCGGCGTGCGTCCGGCTCTTCCGGACTTGGCAAATTGTTTTCGCCTGCATTTACAGCAGTATTCTGCATTCTCTGCTGTGCAGTTCCGGTATCGCTTGCGGCAGCCGGCATGTACGGCGGACAGCTCAGGGATGCGGACTATGCGCTTGCAGAAGGTGAAGTGCGCGTGCCGGAGCTTTTGTATCTCAGGCAGGAGGATGCGGTGCAGGCAGCAGAAGAACTCGGTCTGCATGTCATCATTGCGTCGCGTGAGGACAATCCTGTGGTGCAGGAAAAACATGTTGTCACGCAGAAGCCCAATGCCGGTGCTGTGGTGAAAGCCGGTGAGACCGTGCAGATCGTCATCAGTGACGGCTGGCGCAATTATGTGCCGGATGTCACCAATATGCTCATGGAGGAGGCAGTGTCCGCACTCGAAGAGCTTGGTTTTGCTGTGACATATGAGGAGATCCTCAGCGTCGGGGATGCGCCCGGTACTGTCATTTCCCAGAACATCAAGCCCGACACACTGCTCGAACGTGATTCCACTGTGCATCTGAAAGTGTCCCTCGGCAGAGATGACCTCGATTCCTCCAAGCTCGAAACTGTCGGCAATTATGTTGGCATGGATTTTGAGGAAGCAAAGGCACTTCTTGCAGAGCTGCATCTTTACGCCATGCAGATAGAGACTGTTCATGATCCCCTTGTGGAGAAGGGCGTGGTCATCTCGCAGGAGATCCCCGAGGGCAGACGCGTGTCACAGGGTACTGTGGTGAACATGGTCGTCAGTCTTGGCGTGGAGACTGTCCGCGTTCCGAGCGTGACAATGATGAATGTGAATTCTGCCAAAGCCATGCTGGAGCAGGCACGCCTGAAAGCGGTCATCATCTATTCCGCGGACGGCAGCTATGCCGCGGATACCGTCATCGAGCAGGGAACTGCCCCCAATTCCCTGATCCCCGTGGAGAGTGAGGTCTGGCTGACTGTCAGCACCGGCAGGGGCAACAGCGTCATCAGCACCGGCGGATGGTCCGGTGCACCGCTTCCGACAGTAGAAAGCACGGAGGAAACGCAGCCCACGGAAGAAACACTCCCGTCGGAGGAAACTCTGCCGACAGAGAGCGAACCCACGGAAACAGAGCCGCGCGAAACGAAGCCCACGGAAACCACCCGGCAAACAATCCACAAAAAAACGGCCGCCCTTTGGTGGGAGCGTTCTTAAGGAACAATTTATCCTGTAACGAACAAACGAGCATCCGTCGAAAATTGCGGATGCTCGTTTGCCTATGTGGTACCCAAACGCAATGCACCGGAACGGTGCGTATAATTGCGCCCTCA
>CALGTT010000390.1 GCA_937901485.1 uncultured Ruminococcus sp. | reverse complement strand
GTGGTCAAGCCGCATTCCCTGCTGACGATCACCACAGTGGATGTCAGCGAGCTGCACGGACGGACACTCCCCTATCCGGAGATCCCGCAGGACAAGCGGCTGGAGCTGCCGTATGTGGAGTGCTTCAATTATGAGAACGAATTTCTTGCCGGCAGAGGCTGTGCACCGCGCTATACGACCGATCTTGGCGGTGCGTTTGAGATCATTCACACGGAGGAGGGCAATGTCCTCCAGCAGATGATCACTATGACTGCACAGCCGACCGAATGGCGGTTTGGCAGCACACCCGATCCGATTACATTTTTCGGTGACGGCAAATGGTCGAATTATCAGGGAAAAGTACGTTTTCGCTTTGATGCGCACAGCGGCGACAATTACGCGGCACTGGGCATCCGCTGCAATTCTGTCACGACCGGAGCGGAAACTGTGATCGGCGGACTGATGCTCCGTCTGTATGCGGACGGCAGATGGGAATTCTATTACATGGAGGATGTACTGGAGCTTGGCAGGATCGAGCATTTCAAATCCGAGGGCATCCACGAGCTGCAGATCATGGCGATCGGCACGCTTGTCATGGTGTTTGCAGACGGCTTCTCCGTTGCGGAGATGAACACGGAGCATATGCCGATGGTGCGCTCCGGCAGAATGTGCATTCAGAGTGCGTATTATCAGAACCAGTTCCTTGAAATATCCGCCGAACCGATCCCGCTGCCCATTCCGAAGTACTGCTGGCGGCTGGACTGCCTTTCTCCGCAGATCCGCTATCTGGAAAAGGCAAAGAACGGCTGGACACTCGACAGCATGGCAGATGCGCAGTACTATCACCGCACCTGCGCCAAGGGCGAGATTGGTTCGGAGATGGAGATCCGTTTCCACGGTTCGGGTATTTTCCTGCTGGGCAGAACGGAGCACGCGCTGGTAAACCTCTATCTTGACGGCAGGCTGTACGCGGAGCAGATCAAGCTTGCAAATCTCCGCTACCGCGAAGCCTTCTACACGATCGAAGACCTTACCGAGGGCTGGCATACGCTCAGGCTCGTCATTACAGACGGCGCACTGGAATTTGATGCCGCGGAGATCCCGACAAACAGTCTGCTTTCCGCCTATACACCGCCGCTTCCGGCATCCAGACCCAAGGCAGAGATCACGGAGATCAAGCCGGCAAATCCCCCCTCGCGCCTTGCAAAGGCTGCCATTCCGCTTGCGGGCATCGCTGCAACGGGACTTGCTGTGGCATTCACGGTCAAAGCCGTTACCAACAAGAAGAACAAAAACAAACAGAATTCATAAATCTGAAAAGGCTGTCCTGAACTGGCAGCCTTTTTCGTATGCAAAAAAATTACCGCAGAATACTGCGGTAATTCGTGAAGATCGATCAGAATTCCTCTGCTGGAATATCCGGATCAGCGGGCGGCAGATCCACAACGGGAGGATCAGTGGGTATCGGCTCCGTCGGGATCGGCTCAGTCGGTACAGGATCAGTCTCCGGCGGAGGCGGCGGAGAAGGCAGGGTGACGGTTTCGGTCACAGTCTCCGAGCCGAAGCCCGTTTCAATGTCCGATCCGGTATCGGAAAACTCTGTGCTTCCCTCGAAAAATGTTGTGGTCTCCTCCGTCCAGATATCAGTCTCGTCCGTTTCAGGCGGAAGGGTTTCCGGTTCCGGTTCGGTTTCCGGCGGATCGGTGATCAGCTCATGCCACATCGTTTCAAGGGGTTCATAGGTAGAATTCATGTATTCAAAATACTCATCCGTTGATCGGGTATGCCCCTCAATGGAGGCTGACCATGTGGAAAGCGTGTGCGGTGCTTCCGTCTGCGCAGGAAAATGCAGTGCGTCAGTCGTCTGTGCAGTCGTTTCCGGCGGTGCTGTCTGACGAGGCTGGTTGATCTCCAGTGCCGGAGTCTCTGTTTTCTGGATCGGGAAGATCATCAGGATCAGCAGTACCAGCGTGGTGATGATCAGGAATACACCGCAAATATAAACAGTGATCTTGGTGGACTTGCGCAGTCCGGAAAGCATCTTAGGAATTTTCATAGTCAATTTATCTCCTCATACCGATGTCCGCATCGGCTGGTCATCATAGTTCATCTGCATTGCGCACACCTGCGCGTTCCTGCCGGCAGAGACGGCGGTAAGCGGTCGGTGTCATTCCGGTACGGCGTTTGAACTGCCGCATGAAATACACATCCGAATCAAAACCGCATTGCTGGGAAATGTCTGCAACCGCACTCTCCGTCCGTTCGAGAAGATGCTTTGCATATGCGATCCGGCTTTCAATCACATCCTGTGTGCAGGAAACGCCAAACGCAGTCAGATATATTTTATGAAAGTACGGGCGGCTGATGCAAAGCATGTCACAAATATCCTGAATGCACCAGCTTTTCGCAGGATTCCGGTAGATCTCCCGGCGAAGTGCAGCAAGCTTTTCATAATGCGGGATCTGCGCAGCCTTTTCTGCCGCCGTATCGGCATCACGCCGGAGCAGGCAGAGCAGAAGATCCGCAGCGCAGAGCTGCGTCCGGAGATCCGTTTTGGAGCTGCCTTTCCCGCTTGTAAATATGATCTGACAGACCTCTGCGACGGCAAGGGGCTGGGCAAGCGTACGGATCTCTCCGAGCTGAAAACCTGCTTCGTCAAGCATGTCCGGATGCACACAGAGCTGTATCCATTGGAAAGGCATGGTGGACTGCAGCGGCAGAAATGCTTCCTCAAACGGGAGGATCAGCGAGGCAAACGCCGGCACGCTGTAATTGCGTCCGTGCGCGCGCAGTGTTCCCTTGGTGTCAAAAACAAAAAGGATGCAGCATTCATTGGGATATCCGCGGCTCAGTCGGATCTGACCGGGCTGTCCGATCCTGCCGCATGGGATCGGCGTGTTCTGTTCCGTCAGCAGCATAGCGTTCCCCCATTCACTGGCAATGTACCTATTCTATTATCATACTACTTTTTTACTATTTTGTCAACCTCAAAAGCGGATTTTGTCTGGGTAATTTCAGGGCTTTTTCTGACATCCGCGTCTTAATCACTTCTTAAACATTCTTAACCGTTTCCCATCTTGCATCTTCACGGCAAATACGGTATAATAAAAGCACAGAGAGGACAAAGGAGAGAATACATATGGCACACCACATTCTGATCTGCGACGATGAAAAGGATATCGTGAATGCACTAAAGATCTATCTCTCGCAGGAAGATTACATCCTGCACACAGCATACAACGGCGAGGAGGCTCTGGAGGTGCTTGCGGCAGAGCGCATTGACCTTCTGCTGCTGGATATCATGATGCCCAAGCTCGACGGCATCCAGACGATGGTCAGGCTGCGCGAGAAGTACCGCCTGCCCGTCATTCTGCTGACTGCCAAGAGCGAGGACACGGACAAGATCCTTGGTCTGAATCTCGGCGCGGATGACTACATCACAAAGCCCTTCAACCCCATGGAGGTACTTGCGCGCGTCAAGTCCCAGCTGCGCCGCTACACGCAGCTC
This sequence comes from uncultured Ruminococcus sp., assembly GCA_937901485.1. Taxonomy (GTDB): domain Bacteria; phylum Bacillota; class Clostridia; order Oscillospirales; family Ruminococcaceae; genus UBA3855. Next base: position 2,559 of record CALGTT010000390.1, on the reverse strand, counting down.
GGCAGTGCGGACACGCAGGACAGTGAAGTCTGCGTCATCGGCAATATCCGGCTCAATGACAATGAAAAACGCGTTCTGGTAGATGACGAGCCTGTGAGCCTGACACCAACGGAATACGCCATCCTGCATTTTCTGATGCGCTCACCGAACAAGGTATTCACGCCAAAGGAGATCTACTCCGCGATCCGCAACGAGGCCCCCTACGGGGCGGAGGGAACGATCGCAGTACATATCCGGCATCTGCGTGAGAAGATCGAAATCAATCCTGCCGAGCCGCGCTATCTCAAAGCGGTCTGGGGGCAGGGCTACAAAATGGAAGGAGGCCGATCGGTATGACGGAAGAGATCAATGAAACCAGACAGACAGCTGTGCGAAAACGGGGACTGCGCAGAAGCGGCGCATTCAAGGCGTTCATGGTGCTGACGGGAACGCTTGCCGTTCTGGGCGCGGTCGGCGGCTGTATGCTGACCGTTCTTCTGGCGGAGAACAACATCTACACGCAGTCGCAGGAGACAATCGGCAGGACTTCACTGGAAGACCGCTGCCGCGGGAATATTTTCGAGGTGCATGAGCAGTGGCAGGGCATCAAAAACTGCATGGACAATCCTGATTTCACGCCCAAAGAGTATATTGAACAGCAAAAACAGCAGCTTCGGGAGCAATACGATCCAGACGTGTCGAATTTTGAGTTCGTCATCTGCGATGCACAGGGCGAATCCGTTTTTGAGTGCTTCACAAATGACAGCTACCAATACACATGGACGGAGCCGTTCTACTCCACCACCTATGAGACCACCAAACAGCGCATGACGGAGGAGGAATGGATCGCCTTTGTGCCGCCGGTCGGGGCGGATATTTCCACGGAGGAGATCTGGCTCACACAGCCCATCACGCCGGAGACATCCCACGTCCCTGAGCCGACCATCACAGAAAGCGAAATACAGCCGGATGGCGTGATGGAGGAAACCACACCGCCGTATCCGGAGGACAGCCCGACGGCAGAAGCGGTGTATCAGGAAGTCCCCTATTATGATGTCACGATTTCCTTCCCGCATACGGAGCTGACGCACAGCATCACGGGCTATGTGCGCGAGGAGCTGACAGCGGATGATCTGTACGCGCAGAGTGACCGCTTCTTCCTGCTTGCCTACCAATACCGCTATGCACCGCCCGTTGTACTGGGTGTGAGCATTCTGGTGTTCCTGTTCTCGCTGGGCATCCTGCTCTGGGCGGCAGGCTGGCACAGGGACAGCGAAGCACCGAGCGGCGGTGTATTTGAGAAGATCCCGTACGATGTGTTCACCTTTGTGCTCGGCTGTGCCGGTGCGCTGGGGATGGTAATACTCGATGAATTCGTCAACACCTTTTTCGGCATCCTGATGGTCGGGCTGGTGGCATCCGGTCTGACTGTGCTCTGGCTGATCGTACTCTGGTGGCTGGTGAGCACGGCGGTGCGTATCCGGACGAAAACCATCCTCTCGCACAATCTGCTCGTCATCCTCTGGAAGAGATGCGCAAACGCAGGACGGCGCGTGCTCGGCAGGATCGAGGATGTGCCGCTGATCGGTCTGGCGGTGCTGATCGCCGCCGGATTTTTCTTCCTGCATCTGCTGGGCACGGTAATGCTGTCGGGCGGCAATGAATTCGGGCTGGTACTGCTGATCCTGCTGTACACGGCGGCGACCATCGGGATCTGTGCGGTGATCGCGAACATGCATCTCTTAGAAAAAGGCGCATCGAAGATCGCAGGCGGCGACCTTGACCACAAGATCCCTGAGGAGAAATTGTTCGGGGCATTCCGCAAGCACGGTCAGCATCTCAACAGCATCGGGAACGGAATGAACCTTGCAGTGAGTGAACGCATCAAAAGCGAACGGTTCAAAACGGAGCTGATCGCGAATGTCTCCCATGACATCCGCACACCGCTGACCTCGATCATCAACTACACCGACCTGCTTTCCAAGCTGGAGCTGGAGGATGCACAGGCGCAGGAATATATCGGGGTGCTCACCAGACAATCCGCACGGCTGCGCAAGCTCACGGAGGATGTACTGGAGGCATCCAAAGCCACCACGGGTGCGATGAAGGTCGAGAAAGAGAAGCTGGATCTTCGGGTGCTCGTAGAGCAGATACTGGGCGAATACACGGAACGGCTGGAGGCAGGCAGCTTGCAGATGGTATGCACAATGGCAGAAGAACCGCTGTATATCATGGCGGACGGGCGGCTTCTGTGGCGCGTGATGGACAATCTGTTCGGCAATGTCTGCAAGTATGCGATGCGCGGCACACGCGTCTATCTGGATGTGGCAGCGGCGGACGGCAAGGTCATTCTGACGATGCGCAATATCTCCGCGGTACAGCTTCACATCTCCGCGGATATGCTCATGGAACGCTTTGTGCAGGGCGACCGTTCCCGCAATACAGAGGGCAGCGGTCTGGGGCTGTCCATCGCGCAGAGCCTGACGGCTTTGCAGGGCGGCAGGATGGAGCTGCATATTGACGGTGACCTGTTCAAGGCTGAGCTGGTTTTCCCAGAAGCAGGCTTCTGATACAATACTG
>CALGTT010000389.1 GCA_937901485.1 uncultured Ruminococcus sp. | reverse complement strand
CCAGCAGGATACACCGGATGATTATGTCATTGCTACCAATGAAACAAGAACTGTCCGTGAATTCGTAGAAATCGCATTCCGCACAGCCGGTATTGAGGTTGTCTGGGAAGGCACTGGCGTTGATGAAGTCGGCAAGGACAAGGCAACCGGCAAGGTGATCGTCAAGGTCAATCCCAAGTTCTTCCGTCCGGCAGAGGTTGACGTACTGCTGGGCAATCCGGCAAAGGCAGAAGCAGCACTGGGTTGGGAGAGAGAAATTTCCTTCACAGAGCTGGTAGAGCGCATGGTCAAGAATGACCTTGCCATTGTCGAAAGAGAAATCAAGATAAACAAGCTTGCGTAAGCAGTGACAGCATCCTTTCTGATAGGAGAAAATGCATGGAACAGAATCGAGTACTCCGGACAGCACTGAAAGGCTACCATAAAATGCAGGTGATGGTTCTGCTTGATGGTCTGAATGCTCTGATCTTTGCCGTAGAAAACGGCGATATTACAAGGGAAGAAGCCATCAAGGAGGCAAAAGCACTCACACACAAGCCCATTCAGAAGGCAATGGGCGGTTTCCGCATGGACGATGTGGATGCCTATTTTTCGGAACTTCTGGCAAAGCTGAAAGGGGAAAGCAATTGAACATCTCATTTGATGCTTTGCCCCTTATGGGCAGGCTGACCGGTATCGGCTATTGCGAAGCCGGACAGGTTTCTGCGATGACGGCGATGCATCCGGAGGATGCATTTACGCTCAACTATTTCGCCATGCGGCATCTGAATGACAGAAAAGCCGATATTCAGCCCTATCTGCGTGAAAATGTACGGGCAAAGCATGTGTTCTGCCATCCCTACCTGTACCGGCTTGTATCCACCTTTCTCCCCTTGCCGTATCGTTGGTTTTTCGGGAAAAAGGCGGATGTCACGCATTTTTTCAATTATATCGTCCCCCCTTTTGTCCATGGAAAAACGGTGGTGACTGTCCATGATATGGTGTACCGCGCCTATCCTGAAACTGTGCGCGGACGGACAAGGCATATGCTCGATCTGGGGCTTGTCAGTTCCATGCGCCGCGCCGACTGCATTGTCACGGATTCGGAATTCTCCAAAACGGAGATTATCAAGTATTACCCCGAATTTTCCGGCAAAATCCGCGTTGTTCCCTGTGGTGTGGATATGCAGAAATTCCATCCGGAGCAGGATGCTGCGAAAATCGCGGCAATGCGTGAAGCCTACGGCATTCCGGAGGAATATTTCCTCTATCTTGGCACACTCGAACCGCGCAAGAATCTGGAACGGCTCATTGACGCATACGCGGCATTTGCAAAGAACCACGATAATCCGCCTGCACTGGTACTTGCCGGCGGCAAAGGCTGGCTGTATGACGGCATTTTTGCAAGGGTGCAGGAACTCGGACTGGAACAGAACGTCCTGTTCACCCAATACATAGACGCGCACGACCTGTGCGCACTGCTCTCCGGTGCACTCGCTTTCACATTCCCCTCGCTCTATGAGGGCTTCGGAATGCCGCCGCTTGAGGCAATGGCTT
>CALGTT010000388.1 GCA_937901485.1 uncultured Ruminococcus sp. | reverse complement strand
TTCGGGGTCAATGTTGTGGACTGCGCTTTCAACTTCTTGCATTGTTTGGAGGTCATGGAGGCCCATAAGGTCAAAGCGGAATCCGTCAAGGTCATATTCTTCAATCCAGTATGACACGGAGTCAACCATGAATTTGCCGAACATATATCTTTCACTTGCCGTATCATTGCCGCAGCCTGATTCCGATACGGGATCGGGCTATGGCTTTTTTATGGAAAGGATATGCTATGACCTCATACATTCCGCTTGACGGTATCTGGGAGTTTCTCGACGACCAGCAGAAGCGATTCACCGGTTTTCCCCCGAATGCGGAGGATTTCAATGATACCATTTTCCTCCCTGGCACAACTGCACAGGCGAAGAAAGGCATTCCGAATACGGCGCGTGAAGAGGAGTTTCTGACGGAGATCCATCCCTACAAAGGAAACGCGTGGTTTCGTACTGTGGTTGATCTGCCGCAGGAACACCGCAGATCTGTCAGACTGTACATGGAACGTACGCGTGTATCCGAGGTCTGGGTGAACGGTGTGCGGATCGGTTCGCAGGATAGTCTGTGCACGCCGCACCGCTGCGACCTTTCTGCATTTTCTGCCTGTGAACGGCTCGATCTCTGCATCCGCGTGGACAACAGCTGCTATCCGACCAAGGGCGGACATATGACTTCCCCCGACACGCAGACGAACTGGAACGGCATCCTCGGCAGATTCTTTCTGCGCTGCTCCGATCACGAACGGGAGATCAGCCGGATCAAGGCAATTCCGGATGCAAAGCACCGCAGGGTGCGGCTTGTATTCCAAACAAACACCACCGCAAATTACGGATGGATCAACGGACGCTGGGAAACTGCAGACGGTGTGTTCTCGGTTCTGGAGGAGCTGGAGTTTACATTCCGGCGCATGGATGACGGCACGGCATATGCGGACATTCCTCTTGGCGAAAATGCGCCGCTCTGGGACGAATACCATCCGGTCATCTGCCGTATGCGGGTGCTGATCGCTGACTGTGAGGAGCGTGAGGTCGTTTTCGGTCTGACCGATTTCAAAGCGGATGGATACCGATTCACGAACCACGGAAAACCTGTGTTCCTGCGCGGCAAGCATGACGGCATGATCTTTCCGCTGGAGGGTGCAGCACCGATGGAATTGGATGGCTGGCTGAAGGTGATGAAAACCGCGAAAACCTATGGCATCAACCACTACCGTTTCCATACCTGCTGTCCGCCGGAAGCTGCGTTTCTTGCAGCAGATCTGCTGGGCATCTACCTTGAGCCGGAGATCCCGTTCTGGGGCAGTATCCATGCGCCGGATGATCCGGAATACAATGCACAGGAGCAGGCGTATCTGATCGCGGAGGGCAGGCGGATTCTGGAAGAATACGGCAGCCATCCGTCCTTTGCGATGTTCTCGCTCGGCAATGAGCTTTGGGGCAGTCCGGAACGGATCGCCGAGATCCTGCGCTATTACAAGCAAGATGAACCGCGCATCCTGTTCACACAGGGCTGCAATAATTTCCAGTTCTCCCCTTTCATCCTGCCGGAGGATGATTTCTTTGTGGGCGTGCGGCTGGACAGAGAACGGCTCATCCGCGGTTCGTATGCGATGTGTGATGCACCGCTGGGGCATGTGCAGACGGCAAGACCCTCCACAATGCACAATTATGATGCTTTCATTCATCCCGCAATTTCGGATTCT
>CALGTT010000387.1 GCA_937901485.1 uncultured Ruminococcus sp. | reverse complement strand
CAACGTACCGTGGGTTCGAATCCCACTCTCTCCGCCACACTGAGTGAGACTTCCTTGTTTCAAGGAAGTCTTACTTATAAAGAACAGAATATCTCAATTCTGATTCACCAATGGAGGATTACTCAAGTGGTGAAGAGGCTCCCCTGCTAAGGGAGTAGGTCGGGTAACCGGCGCGAGGGTTCAAATCCCTCTTTCTGCGCCAGAAATGGAACAAGGAAATCCCGCATATTTTCGGTAAAATGCCGAGAATATGCGGGATTTTCGCTTTTAGGGCATCATTTTAAAACGCATTCCGAAGCGTGGCATCAACCCCGATGGTGTGGACTGTGCCGGACACGCCGAAGAAATCCGGAAAGCCAGTCAGGTTGGATTATAAGCAGGCGAAGGAGCTGGAAAAGAAGAATCTTTCGCAGTTCAGAGGGTTGACTTCTGGGGGCAGAAATATGAAAACTGCACTGTTTTTGTCCGTTGCACTGATGGGCGTGAATACAGAGGAAATGTAAAATGGTGCGCTCGTGCGGATGATGTGGACGAGGCTGCTGATCTGCTAAATATCGAGGGAACTGGTATTCTTGCGAATGAAATCGAAACAATAACTATAATCAATTAAACCGCCCTTAAACAAGGCGGTTTTCTCATACCCAAATCCAGAAACGAGGTGAAACTTATGGTTGAACAGCTCGCACCCGATTACACGACATATGTCAGGTGGATCTTATCGAAGAAACACTATGGCAAAGGCAGAAAATGTAAATTCAGATAAAAACGCATCTCAATCGAGGTGCTATTTTTATGCCCAGAACAGAAAGCCGGTGAATCCATGGCAAAGCCCAACCTGCGCCCCGACCACAACGGAACACAGAGGGCGCAGTTTGAATCCCACAAGAAGAAAATCTATGCCACACAGACACACTGCGATATTTGCGGTTTTGAGAAAAGTATGAAAATATCTTTTCCAATTATTACCAATCCGTCATTTTTTGACAAATCAGTAATTTTCTTTTGAGAATTCTGACGGATTCTATTGATTCCAGCCACAAAATATGATATACTATAAGTGGTCCAGTTCACGCTGGATACATTAAATGCTCTACGCACCGCGAAAACCCTCCCTTTTCTTTCGGGGAGGGTTTTGGTGCGTTATAAGTATTTACACTTCGGCGGAGCGGGATGCAACACGATTGAGGAAATGTCGCTGTATATGGTTCGATTCTTACGGAGTATCTCCGTTAGTTCACGAGTCATGGCAAGCAAATAGTCAGCCACCAGACCGCCTTCCTTGCCCTTAAACACACGGTTTACTCGTGCAATCGCCTGCATCGGATTATATGCAGGAGAGTGACAGCTCTCTGTACGGACAAAAAACAGGCACACAGAATCATTTCCGTGTGCCTGTCAGTATTTTTGCAGGATCAGAATGTGAACTTGAACGGATCATAACGCTTGTAAGCGGCATCGTTCTTGGTGACATTCAGTGCAGCGGACCACTCCTTGACATCCTCGTCAAAGTCCTCATTGAACATCATGAGCTGTACATTGTACATCTGGCTTTCATTCCAGAGATCATCCTCCGTTGCACGGTCAGCCAGATCGTAGCGGACTACCAGATAGTAGTTCTCGTCTTCCTCCACGATGTAGGGCTTGCCGTAATCCTTCGCCTTGATGCTGAGCAGCTTGCTGTACACCTTTTCGCTGGGATTGTAGGTGATGTCCGCGGGATCTTCAAAGTCCTCCTCGTTGATCACAGCAATGATGGATTCGTTTTCATAGGAAACCGTGGTTGTGGTAGTTTCCTCGTCGGATTCCTCCTCAGCAACTGTCGTTGTGGAAGAAGCGTCATCCCTGCCTTCGTCCTCAACGACCTTGACATTGCCGTCCTCATCTGTTTCTGTTGCCTGTTCGGTTTCCTCGATCTCCTCAGTCGCCTCAGTCTCCTCAGCTTCCTCAGTTTCTGCGGTAGTCGTCGTTGTTGTCTTCTTGGTCGTAGTGGTTGCAGCGGTCGTGTCGGTAATGCCAGCTGCCTCGTTGGAAATGGAAGTGCAGTATGCATCATACTCATCCTGCAGTACGTTCATTTCGGTCATCACAGCCTCAATGCCGCCGTTCTCATGTGCATCCGCAACGCGTGCCTGATATTCCTCCACCATGTCCATCATTTCTTTTTTGCCCTCGGTTTTGAGCAGATTGCCCTCGCCGTCATAGAGCTGGAACTTGATGTACTGTGCACGGATGTTGTTGTCAAGAAAATACTGCTTCATTTCTTCCTCGGAAGCACCAAGCTCACCCTCCGGACCATAGAAATGATCGAACAGCAGCTCGCTCTTGTAGCTGGAAGTCATTACCTTTGTGAAAGAATCCTCGCTGACACCGTTCTCGATCATTGCAGCCTCATAGCTCGGCCAGTAGTATTCCACCATCATGTCAATGGTATCCTTGGTCTCCTGATCCAGCTCCAGCTCCAGCTCGTCGAATTTCTTCTCCACAGCGACATAATTCACGCAAAGCTCCGTTGCCTTGTCCTGAATCCACTGCAGCGCGGGAACGCCTTCAACGGTAGCAGCCTTAACAGCCTTCACATCCTCGGTATCCAGATCCGGATTTTCCTCTGCGATCATGGAAAGAGCCTGACTATATGCAGAATTTGCATAATAAATGTAAATGCCGGCAGGGACTTTCATGCCGTCCACCTCAAGACCATAGGTCGTATCGCTGCATCCGGTGCAGGCTGCTGCAAGACCAACAGCTGTCAGAAATGCAGAAACTTTCTTAAAAATAGACATTTTCAAATACCTCCAAAACAATCTGTGTTTGTCCCGTGCGAAAAAACGCGTCCGGACAAACTGAACCAACTACTATTATACTATAATTCTCCGCGAAAGTCCATAGTTTTTTCAAAAAAAATTCAGATTTCACAAAAATTTCAGAAAGTGCTTGCAAAAAGGCTGTAAAACGTGCTATACTGGAAGTAATCGGAAAATGAAGAAAGGGGAATCTGTATGAGAGCATTGATCACCGGTGCGACTTCCGGCATCGGCAAGGAAATGGCATTCTATCTGCACCGCCGCGGGTGGCAGCTGGTACTGACGGGAAGAAACGAGGAAATGCTGCGGCGCATGGCGAAAAAATTCGGGGAGGGCACAAGGTACATCGCCCTTGACCTTGCCGGGCGTGATGCACCGCAGAAGCTGTATGAATTCTGTCAGGGCACGCGCATTGACTTTCTCATCAACAATGCAGGCTTCGGCGTATTCGGGGAATTTTCGGAGACTTCACTTGCGCAGGAGCTTGCCATGCTCGATGTGAATGTCCGCGCCGTACACATCCTGACCAAGCTCTTTCTGCGCGATTTTGAGAAGCGGGGCAGGGGACATATCCTGAATGTTGCCTCGTCCGCCGGCTTTATGACAGGGCCACTGATGGCTGGCTACTATGCATCGAAAAATTACGTTGTCCGGCTGACGCTTGCCATCCGTGAGGAACAGCGGCGCAGAGGATCCGGCGTGACCGTCAGTGTGCTTTGTCCCGGCCCTGTGGACACGGATTTCAGCGACCGTGCAGGCGTGCAGTTTTCTGCCGCACCTGCGGATGCAAAGTATGTGGCACGTTATGGTATTGAGCAGGCACTTGCCGGAAAAGCGATCATCGTGCCCACGCTGAAAATGAAGCTTGCGCTGCTCGGTGCAAAGCTCTGCCCGGAGCAGCCGCTGGCTGCGGTTGCGTACCATATCCAGAAGCGCAAACGAGGATGATACAGGAAACCCCACCGAAACCGGTGGGGTGGTTCTTTTTAACAACAGAAAAAATGTCCTCTATTGCAAAAGAACTGGGATGTACTGCTATTGGGGATGTAGATGAATCAGAATTTTACAGTAATATTCATCTGCTTCGTGATAAATTCAGTGATAAGGACGTTTTAAATGCTGTATATTTCCTTGATGAAATAAAGTGTACTGCTGAGAG
>CALGTT010000386.1 GCA_937901485.1 uncultured Ruminococcus sp. | reverse complement strand
TTATTATATATATTTTATATATTATATGGAGGTTTGACTTATGGAATTTGATTTTGAACAGGTATACGACAGTGGTGTTAATATAAAAGTTATCGGTGTAGGCGGCGGCGGAAACAATGCTGTTAACCGTATGATTTCCACCAATATTCGCGGCGTTGAATTCGTAGCAATAAATACTGACAGCCAGGTGCTCGACAGCTCTTGCGCAGCAAAGAAGCTTATCATTGGTGATAAGGTAACCAGAGGTAAAGGTGCAGGCGCAAATCCCGAAGTCGGCAAGAAGAGTGCCGAGGAGTCCATCGAGACTGTTCGGGATGCACTTCAGGGCGCAGACATGGTATTCATCACCGCAGGCATGGGCGGCGGCACCGGTACTGGCGCAGCTCCTGTTGTAGCAAAGGCTGCACAGGAAATGGGCATCCTGACAGTTGCAGTTGTTACAAAGCCGTTCGCATTCGAGCGTGAGCAGAAGATGGCACAGGCTGAGAACGGTATTTCTGAGCTGAAGAAGTATGTGGACTCCCTGATCGTGATCCCGAACGAAAGACTGCTTGTTGGTCTGGAAAAGCCGCTGACCATGAAGGAATCCTTCGCACTTTCCGATGATATTCTCAAGACCGGTGTTAAGAGCATCGCTGACCTGATTGTTGAAGAAGGCTATATCAACCTCGACTTTGCAGACGTTTCCACAACGATGAAGGGCGCAGGCTATGCACACATGGCAATTGGTCATGGTGCAGGCAAGGACAAGGCTACCGAAGCTGCCAAGGCAGTTATCAGCAGCCCGCTGCTGGAAACTTCCATTGCAGGTGCAAGAAGACTGCTCATCAACATCGCAATGTCCGAGGATACCCTCGCTTCCGATGTGGATACAGCTTCCAAGATGATCACCGAGGCTGCGGCTCCGGATGTACAGTTCATCTTCGGCGCGGCATTCAAGGAAGATATGCAGGATGAAATGACGATCACTGTCATTGCAGCAGATTTTGCAGATGGCAATGAAAAACCCGCAGAAAAAGCACCGGAAGAGGAGAATGTGATTCCGATCGACAATCCGATGCTCGATGACATGAACTTCGGTCAGCCCGCTTCCAAGTCCTCCATGAATATGGACGATCTGGATGATATCTTTGAGATCCTCGGCGGCAAGTAATTCCGGAATATTGATTTTTCGGCTGATGCATTCGGGAAACTGAATGCATCAGTTTTTTGTTGTTTAGAATTGGCTTTTGGTCAGATTGCACGAAAAATGTTGGATGAATTGTACATAAAATCTATTGCAAGTCGTAAAAAAATATGGTATAATGAAATTAATATTGAAAACAGAAATGAATGATTCATAGTTTTGTCATTTCTGTGTGTAAAGGAGAGCTTGAACAATGGCAATGGAAATCCCCTCTAGTGTACTGAAAACGACAATGCGCCCCGGCGGACTTGATAAAGATTCCGTTATGGCATACCTTGACGAGGTTCACTCCAGAATTTATGAGCTGGAAACTGAGCTGAAGAAGCGTGACGAGGAGCTTGATCCGGCAGAATCCGAACTGGTAAAGTCCTATAAGCGCGATCTGGAGGCTGCCAACAAGAAGGCAGCTGAATGCGATAAGAAGGTTGCTGAGGCTGAAAAGAAAGCTGCGTCCTATGAGCGGCAGGCAAAGGAAGCTGCAAGCTATAAGGATAAGGCAAACCAGCTCCTGAATGCTCTGAATGCTGAAAAGCAGGCGAGATCTGCGGATGAACAGAAGATGAAGCAGATGATCGCACAGGCAAAGAACAGCGTGGATGAGGGTAAGGTGCGCGAATACCAGCAGGAGATCGTTGCGCTCAAGGGCGAGATCGGTGAGCTGGAGAGCAAGGTAAGCTCCCTTAAGTCTGAGAATTCTGCACTCAAATCCAACGCGAATGTGTCCGAGGAGCTTTCCGCAGAGATGAATAAGCTCAACGAACAGCTGGAAGCGGCTAAGGCGGATGCCAAGAAGGCTGAGGAGGAAGCTGCTGCAAAGCTTTCCGAAAAGGATGCGGAAATTGCCAAGCTCAATGAGAAGAACGCAGAACTGGAGAAGAAGGCTTCCCAGTCCACAGGCTTTGCGCCGAGCTTTGATATGAGTGCAATCTTCGCACAGGCACAGCAGAGCGCACTTCAGCTTGAAGCTGCTGCAAAGGAAGAGGCTGATAAGAAGGTTGCAGAAGCGGATGCATATGCAGATCAGCGCGTTTCCGAGGCAGATGCAAAGGCAGAAAAGACGATTGCTGATGCCAATGAACAGGCTGAAAAGACCATTTCCGATGCGAATGCTGAGGCAGAACGCATTGTGAATGATGCAAATGAAAGAGCAGCAAGTGCAAATGAGGAAGCTGACCGCATTCTGGGCGGCGCAACTGAAAAGGCAGAGGCAGAGGCTGCACAGATCAAGAAGGATGCCGTTGAACAGGAAGGCCGCGTAAAGCAGCTCACCGCAACCATCAGATCCATGCTGACCATCGAGATCGACGGCATTGAAAAGCGTTTCCGTGAGATCGGTGATATGATGGCTGAGGCTGCAAAGACCATGGATGAGAAGATTTCCGAGGCTGGCAAGGTGATCGCTGATGCGCGTGAAAGCGTGGATGAGACTACAAAGAGCGAGGAAGAAGCGGCTGAGAAGATCATGAATGCAGAAGTACCTGCGGAGGAAGCAGCTGCCAAGCCTGAGGAAAAGTCCAAGCCCGCAGGGGACGCGTTCTCCATGTTCGAGGAAATGTCCAAGTCCACTGCTGAGGATGCTGACGCAATGTTCGGCGGCAAGTCCGCAGCACAGGAAAAGCCTGTACAGAAGAACGGCGGCAAGAAGAATTTCTCCTTTGATATGAGCGAGCTGATCAAGGATGCGGAGGCATCCATCGAATAATGCCGGAGATCCGGCGAATCTGTGCGCAGGAGCTGAAGCAGTGTGCAAGTCAGCTGCGCATTGGAGATAAGATTTTACTTTCGGGTTATGTCTATACGGCGCGTGATGCAGCACACAAGCGGATCGCTGCACTGCTTGATGCGGGCGGTGAACTGCCGTTCGCACTTGACGGGGCTGTGATTTACTACGCAGGTCCGACACCCGCGCCCCCCGGCAAGCCCATCGGTTCCTGCGGCCCGACGACTTCCGGCAGAATGGATCCCTATGCACCCAGACTTCTGGATCTCGGACTTGCGGCAATGATCGGCAAGGGCGAGCGTTCCGAAGCGGTGCGGGAAGCAGTTGCGAGAAATCAGGCGGTCTACCTCTGTGCGGTCGGCGGTGTCGGTGCACTGGCGGCGCGCTGCATCAAGGAAATGCAGGTGATCGCATTTGAGGATCTCGGATGCGAGTCTGTAAAACGCCTGTATCTGGAGGATTTTCCGCTTGTAGTCTGCAATGATGCACAGGGCGGCGACCTCTTTTCCGAGGGCAGAAGTGCGTATGCTGCGGAATAATCCGAGTCTGTAAATCCCACAATGTATGGAGGAAGGGATGCTGGAATTGTCTGAAGAACAGCTGATGGCTGCATCGGATGAGGAGCTGGCAGAGCTTGCCGGAACTTCTGTGGATGCGCAGGCGGTGCTTTTGAAACGTTACCTGAAGCTTGTACGTTTCCATGCCAGACAGTATGCAGCGTCTGAGGCAGATGCGGATGATCTTGCGCAGGAAGGACTGATTACATTACTGCATGTGGTATCCAAGTTCCGTGCAGAGGAAGGCGTGAAGTTTTCGACCTATGCACAGGTCTGTATTGTGAACAGAATGCGCAGTCTTGTCAGGCGTGCCGGAACCTATGAGGCACCGGTGGCAGATATTGCGCAGCTCATGGAAGAACGTGCGGTCATTGCTGATGCAGAAACTCCGGAGAGCATTCTCGTGGAAAAAGAAAATTATGCCCACTGTCGGATGCAAGTCATGGCAATGCTGTCTGCAAAGGAGTGGGAGATCCTGCAATGCATTATGTCCGGCGCAAGCTATGCGCAGACAGCGGAAATGCTGGGAATCAGCGTAAAATCCGTGGATAATGCAATGCAGCGCGTGCGTCGGAAGATGCGTGCAGTCAAAAGTACGGAGTACTTTCAATAATGTTCGACTCCTGCCGGAGGGCAGGTGCGATATAGAGGGCTTGTAGCTTAACGAGAGCGTTGATTCATCAAAGGTGTCGGTTTTACTCCGTCCGTAGTCCGAAACAAATAACTTAAGTGAGGTAAACAATCATGTACGAAGACAAGACATTGACTTGCAAGGAATGCGGAGCTGAATTTGTATTCTCTGCTGGCGAACAGGAATTCTACGCAGAAAAGGGCTTCGAGCACGAGCCCCAGAGATGCAAGAGCTGCCGCAGCGCAAGAAAGGGCGCACCGAAGGCTGCAAGAGAAATGTTCACTGCAACATGCGCAAGCTGCGGCGGTGAGGCAAGAGTACCGTTCCAGCCCAGCGAGGGTCGTGCAGTATACTGCAGCGAGTGCTTCGCAAAGATGAGAGAAGAATAAAATTTCATGACGGAAAGCACAGCAGCGCGCTGTGCTTTCTGTGTCGTGAACATTCTGAAAAGTTCTGAATATGGAGGTTTCTTATGGCTTTTGAAGTAACAAAGGATACTGTGATCGGTGACATTCTGGATGCGGATTTCAACGTAGCACCGTATTTTCTGGAAATGGGTATGCACTGCCTCGGCTGCCCCTCTGCAAGAGGTGAGTCCGTTGCACAGGCATGTGCGGTTCACGGCGTGGATGCAGATGAGCTGGTGGCAAAGCTGCAGGCACATTTCGCTGAAAAGTAATATTGCAGATTCGGGGCTGCGGTGTCTGCCGCAGCCCTTGATTAGTGATAAGGAGAATTTATGCTGAATCCAAGATTACAGGCATGTGCAGCCTATGTCGGACGGGGCAGTGCGGTCTGCGATGTCGGGACGGATCATGCACAGCTTGCGGTGCACCTGATCGAAACGGGGATCTCGGAGCGCGTGATCGCATCGGACATCGGGGAAGGCCCGTTGGCGGCGGCACAGAGAACCATTGAAAAGCACGGACTTTCGTCGAAAATACGCACTATTCTTTCCGATGGACTGCAAAACATACCGCCGGAGGGACTGACGGATGTCGTGATCGCCGGCATGGGCGGAGAAACAATGGTGCATATTCTCGAAACCTGTCCGTTTCCGCTGACGGAGATCCGGCTGATCCTGCAGCCGATGACCAAGGCAGATGTGCTGCGGCAGTGGCTCTATCGCAATGGCTTTGCGATCATGCAGGAGACCTGCGTGCGCGATGACCGTTTTCTGTATGCGGTGATGCGTGCGGAATATACCGGCATCCGCCAAGAACCGGACTTTGCGCTGATGCGCATCGGCAGGATGGATCTGCGTGAGCCGGACTGTATGGCGTATGCACAGCGGCAGTATGAGATGCTTTGCAAGTCCCGTGACGGACGCATTTCGGCAGGACAGGATCCCGCGCCCTTTGATACGGCGGCGGAAGAAGTAAAACGCAGACTGGAGGAAAAGTGCGATGAAAGTACAGGAAGTGCTGGCGGCAGTGAATGCCATTGCACCGTTTGAAACGCAGGAGGGATGGGATAATTCGGGGCTGCTGGTCGGTTCGATCTGGCAGGAAGTGAAGCATGTGATGGTGGCACTTGATATCAATGCCAAGGTCGTGGATCAGGCAGTGGAAAAGGGCTGTGACATGATCGTTTCCCATCATCCCGTGATTTTTACGCCGCTGAAAAGCCTGTCGGCGGAGCATCCGGTGTACCAGCTGGCATCGAACAACATGACAGCCATCTGCTGCCATACACCGCTGGATATGGTCGAGGGCGGTCTGAATGACCTGCTTGTGGAGGCTCTGCGCGAAAAGCTCGGACTGACCGAGGAGGTCTTTCCGCTGGAGGAGTCGGGGCTTGGCAGAGTTGTGACACTTGCTGAGGAAAAGAGCGTCGAGGAGATCGCCAAGATCGCTAAGGAGGTCCTCAAATGTCATACTGTGCGTTATGTCGATGCCGGCGTGAACGGCGAGAAGGTGAAGAAGCTTGCTATTTGCACAGGCTCCGGCGGTTCTCTGCTGGAAAAGGCGGATGCGCTTGCGGATGCACTGCTGACGGGGGATGTCAAGCATGACCGCTGGTATACGGCGCAGGATATTTACATGTCCCTGATCGACTGCGGACATTTCCACACGGAAATTGCGGCAGTTTCGTTCCTTGCCAAGAAGCTGAAAGAAAAGCTGCCGGATCTGGAAGTGACGGAATGGGAAGGGGAAGAGCCGGTGAAATATGTCTGAGAGTATCTGGAGCTGTCCGGTTTGCGGCAAGCCCCTGCATCCGGAGGGAAAAAGTCTGCAATGTGAGGCGCGGCACAGCTTTGACCGCGGCAGAAGCGGCTATGTGCATCTGCTGCCGTCGAACCGGCAGAATGCGAAGCTTCCCGGTGACAATCCCGAAATGGTGCGTGCCAGACGGCATTTTCTCCAGAAGGGCTACTATGCCCACCTGATGGAGGTGCTCTGCGGCGCGGTGCAGGCATATCTGCCGGAGCACGGCGTTCTGCTCGATGCCGGCTGCGGCGAGGGCTACTATACCAACGCCGTGCGGCAGTCCCTTGCGGATGCGGCAGTGTACGGCGTGGACATTTCCAAGACTGCTGCCGACCTTGCCGCGCGTGCGGATAAGGGGACGGATTATGCGGTCGGGAGCGTGTTCCACCTGCCGGTGCAGTCGGAACGCTGCGATCTGGTGATGAGCATTTTCGCGCCCTACTGCGGCGAGGAATTCCTGCGTGTGCTGAAACCCGGCGGCTGTTTTATCATGGTCATCCCGTCGGCAAAGCACCTCTGGGAGCTGAAAACAGCGGTCTATGCACAGCCCTATGAAAATGCAGTCAAGGACTATGCACTGGAGGGCTTTACATTCCTGGAAAAGCTGACCGCTGAAAAGAGGATCACACTGAATGATCCGCAGGAAATTGCCGATTTATTCAGCATGACACCCTACGCCTACCGGACATCGCCAAAGGAAAAGGCAAATCTTGCAGCACTGGAAATGC
>CALGTT010000385.1 GCA_937901485.1 uncultured Ruminococcus sp. | reverse complement strand
CGCAGAGCACAGGTGTTTTTAGCATCGTTCCGTCATTTGCGCGGATGATGGGCACGTTCTCCGAGCAGATCATCGTGTCCGTGTAATC
The DNA here is from genome assembly GCA_937901485.1 of uncultured Ruminococcus sp. GTDB lineage: Bacteria > Bacillota > Clostridia > Oscillospirales > Ruminococcaceae > UBA3855. Next base: position 13,602 of record CALGTT010000385.1, on the reverse strand, counting down.
CGGCAGCACATGCAGGCGATTTGCGCGGTAGTACGCTTTTTGCGTGCGTATGGTGTAGTACAGCAGGGACGCGCGGCAGAGAGCCTCCTCCTGCGCATTGCCGCCGAGGATGTAACCGCCGCCCGGAAACATCGCATTGGCAAAATTCAGCGCAATACAACGTTTTCCGGACTGTGCGAGGATGCAGGAGATCGTGTCCGACCGCACGGAATGCTCCGCAATGCGGAACACGGACTCCCTCTGCACCTCCGGCGTGTCCATCTGTGTATGGGTTTGTGACCGCATGTCGGGGAAGTGACCGCCCTTGAAGATGCGGTCATTTTCCCGCTTGATTCTGAGAAATTTCGTCATGATGCACCTCAGGTAATGAAAACCCAGAGGATACCGAGCACGATCGCTGCACCATAGCAGATGAAGTCAAGTGTGCGCTCGGAAACGTCCTGCATGAAGTATTTCGGGAGGAAATACCGCAGACCGATCACGATCACCGCAAGGACAATGAGCAGTCCGATATCCTCTACAGAACGGATGCGGATACGTCGTAACATAGTTGTCATAGGCGAAGCTTACTTGAGGTTCTCTCTGGTGTAATCCAGCAGACCGCCAGCCAGCATGATGTCCTTGGTTCTGCCCGTCAGCTCGCAGAGCACCGGAATTTCCTTGCCGGTCGTCTTGTTGATGACATTGAACTGTGTTTCGCCAGCCTCTACCTTTGCACGGATGTCAGCCAGTTCCAGTACATCGCCCTGAGAGATCGCGTCATAATCTGCTTCATTGACAAATGTCAGCGGCAGGATACCGGCATTCACGAGGTTTGCGCGGTGGATTCTTGCGAAGGACTTCACGAGAACCGCCTTGATGCCCAGATACAGGGGAGCGAGAGCCGCATGTTCTCTGGAAGAACCCTGACCATAGTTAGAGCCACCCACGATGATGCTCTTGCCCAGTTCCTTTGCACGAGCCGGGAATGCCTCGTCACATACAGTGAAGCAGTGCTGGGAAATTGCAGGGATATTAGAACGCAGGGGCAGGATCTTTGCTCCAGCCGGCATGATGTGGTCGGTGGTGATATTGTCCTCAACCTTGAGGGAAACCGGTGCTTCGATGGAAGCTTCCAGCGGAGCAGTCTCCGGATAGGGCTTGATGTTCGGACCGCGCAGGATCTCCACATCTGCCGCTTCTTCCTCGGATGCAGGCAGTGCGATCATGTTGTCATTGACTGTAAACTTCTCCGGCAGTACAAATTCCGGCATTTCGCCGATCTCACGGGGATCTGTCAGATAGCCTGTGACTGCGGAAATTGCAGCCAGCTCAGGGGATACCAGATAGATCTGACCGTCCTTGGTTCCGGAACGTCCGAGGAAGTTTCTGTTGAAGGTACGCAGGGAAATACCGCCGGAATTCGGGGACTGTCCCATACCGATGCAAGGGCCGCAAGCGGATTCAAGGATTCTCGCGCCAGCCGCGATCATGATGGACAGCAGTCCCATGTCCGCCATCATATTCAGCACCTGCTTAGAACCGGGAGCGATGGACAGGGAAACGTCCGGATGTACGGTCTTGCCCTTGAGGATATGTGCCACCTTCATCATATCGAGGAGGGAGGAGTTTGTGCAGGAACCGATGCAGACCTGATCGATCTTCAGCTTGCCGATTTCCTCACAGCTCTTTACATTGTCCGGGGAATGCGGACATGCAGCCAGCGGAACAAGCTCAGAGAGGTTGATGTCAACCACTTCATCATAAACAGCATCAGCATCAGCGGACTGCTCGCTCCAAACTTCGCCTCTGCCCTGTGCTTCGAGGAACTGCTTGGTGATCTCGTCGGACGGGAAGATGGAAGTAGTTGCACCCAGCTCAGCACCCATGTTGGTGATGGTTGCACGTTCCGGAACGGAAAGTGTCTTGACACCCTCGCCGCAGTACTCGATCACCTTGCCAACGCCGCCCTTAACGGACAGTCTGCGCAGTACTTCGAGGATGACATCCTTTGCAGCCACCCACGGAGAGAGCTTGCCTGTCAGATTTACCTTGACAACCTGCGGATAGGTGATGTAGTATGCACCGCCGCCCATTGCAACTGCAACGTCCAGACCGCCTGCACCGATGGCGATCATACCGATACCGCCGCCTGTGGGAGTGTGGCTGTCAGAGCCGATCAGCGTCTTGCCCGGAATGCCATAGCGTTCCAGATGCACCTGATGGCAGATACCATTGCCGGGACGGGAGAAGTGAATGCCATGCTTCTTGGCAACAGAGCCGATGAAACGATGGTCATCCGCATTTTCAAAACCATTCTGGAGGGTGTTGTGGTCGATATACGCTACACTGCGCTCTGTGCGCACTCTCGGCACACCCATCGCCTCAAATTCCAGATACGCCATTGTACCTGTTGCGTCCTGTGTCAGTGTCTGGTCGATACGGATACCGATCTCCTGACCCTTGACCGGCTCACCGTCTACGAGATGTGCACGCAGGATCTTTTCAGTTAATGTCAAACCCATTGTAATCAGTCCTTTCAAAATGATATAGCTTTCCACTATACTTATTATTTTACTACAAAAAAGCCCCTTTGTCAAGAATTTCACAAAGATTTTTGTGAAAAACTGTTTATCGCAAGCATTCCTCATTGCAATCATAAGCAACTTGATATTGACATTTTCATAACAATGTGCTATAATATCATTGTCAGCTTGCTATTCTAATCAATGGAGGGACATTTTATGAAACAAGAAACAAAAGAACGTATTGTACAGATATGGCGGGAACGCCCGCTGTATGCGAAAATAGCCGCGATGATTGGCATGATTGCCAGCATCGGCGTGATTGTATTTGCCATTTTGGGACTGATCGGTGTAATGAAAAATGCGGACAACATTTATATGCCCCTGGTGGGTGTGACCATGATTGCACAGGGCATCCGTGAGTGGAAAACCAGCAAGGTCTTGTCGATCTTTTCCTTTGCAGTGGCAGTGTTTATCACAATTGTTGCCTGTATGAAATGGTTTGGTTAAACGGAAGAGCATACATCAAACGCCCATCCCCAAAAACAGGGGGTGGGCGTTTGTTATATGATAGCGCAGGCTCTGCGCTCCATACAAGAGCGATGATGCTCTGCGAAGCAAGCATCATGCGGTTACAAAAGTAATATCGCAAAACAGAAACTTTTCCTTATAGGTTCGTTTCCAAATGCGTCTGCCAGCGCAGGCTCTGCGCTTAATCTCCAAACGAAATTCCCAGATCTCTTGCCGCCTGTACTTCCTGACACTTCGGATCAACAAGCTTCTTCTTGCCTGCAATATCCGCAAGCTTGTTGGAAGTGATCTTACCATCGACATAGGCAACCGTTCTGCCGAACTTCTCCTGTGCGATCAGCTTTGCGGCATGAACACCGAACTGCGTCGCCAGCATTCTGTCATACGCCGACGGAGAACCGCCGCGGAGCATGTGACCGGGCACACAAACACGCGCTTCAATGCCTGTGCGTGCTTCAATATCCTTGGCAATCCGCACGGTCGCGTTGCCGTTCTCTGCGCGGAGCTTCTCGCGCTCCTTCTTCTTCAGAGCAGCCTCCTGCACGTCATACACGCCCTCAGCAACTGCCAGAATGGAGAAGGTCTTGCCCTTCACACTTCTCTTGACCACTGCATCGCAGACCTTTTCGATGTCATACGGAATTTCGGGGAGCAGGATGATATCCGCACCGCCTGCAATACCGGAATACAGCGTCAGCCAGCCAGCCTTGTTGCCCATGATCTCGCAGACGATGATACGGGAATGGGAAGCCGCAGTCGTGTGCAGTCTGTCGATGGCATCGGTGGCAATGTCCACAGCCGTGTGGAAGCCGAATGTCACATCCGTGCCGTAGATGTCGTTGTCGATGGTCTTGGGCAGACCGATGACGTTCAGCCCCTCGTCCGCCAGAAGCTTCGAGGTCTTGTGTGTGCCGTTTCCGCCGAGCGTCAGCAGGCAGTCGAGCTTTTCGCGCTTGTAGGTTTCCTTCATGTTGCGCACTTTGTCCACATTGTCGTCCCCGATGACTGTCATCATCTTGAACGGCTGACGCTTTGTGCCCAGAATCGTACCGCCCTGCGTCAGAATGCCGGAAAAATCGGAGGGCTGCATTTCCTTGGTCAGTCCGTGAATCAGACCATAGTAGCCGTTGGAAATGCCCACCATCTCCACATTGTCCTCGCCGAACTGCTCAAAGCAAGCCTTTGCAACACCGCGGATGGTCGCATTCAGACCCGGACAGTCACCGCCGCTGGTTAAGATACCGATACGCTTTTTCATATAGTTTTCCTCCTTGTATATGAAATTGGGCTGAAAAACGCGATTGACAGGGGATTCTGTTCCTCTGCATTTCTGCCCAAGAATAGGGTTCTTTGATTGATAACATTTTCAAAATATCTCCATCGGGGATATTTTGAAAATGCTATGGGATTCCAAAGGGATTCCATCCCTTTGGCAGGGGGTGCAGGGGGACAGCGTCCCCCTGCGAAACTGCCGTTTTACAGTCCAATCGCAAATAAAATGGAAAACCAGTGCAGTACACTTCCACCGACCACAAAGATATGCCAGATGGAGTGCATGTAGCGGATATTCTTTTTCACATAGAAGATCACGCCGAGCGAATAGAGCACACCGCCGATGATCAGCATGATCAGGCTGATTTTCGGGATGCCCTGATAAAGGGGCTTGACCGCAAGGATGATGCCCCAGCCCATGAGGATATAGCAAAAGGTCGAAATTTTGCGGAATTTTTCGAGATTGATGGAACTCATCACAATGCCGAACACTGCCGCACCCCAGATGCACCCGAAAATCGTCCAGCCCAGCCACATCGGCTTGATACAGCAAAGGCAGAACGGCGTATATGTGCCGGCGATCAGCAGGAAGATGGTATTGTGGTCGAGGATCTGAAAGACCTTTTTTGCCAGCGGCGGCACGATCGCGTGATAGAGCGTGGACATGGTATAGAGAATGATGAGGGATGCGCCGAAAATGGACGCGGAAATGACCTCCATTGCGCCGCGGTTGATGGCGCAGAACACGATCAGGATCGCGCATCCCGCGATGGAAAGCAGTGCACCCACGCCATGCGTCACCGAGTTGAAGATTTCCTCGCCGAGCGAATAGGCGCGGCGGGGCTTTTTGGTCAGATCAGTTTGTTTGCTCATAGGAATGACCTCCCGTATCCGGATTACAGCTTTTCAAGCTGCACAGTCTGCTCTGCAAGACGCTTTTCAAATTGTGCCGCAGGCATGGGCTTTCCGTAGAGATAGCCCTGTACATAGTCACAGCCCATATCGCGCAGCATCTTTGCCTGTCCTTCAAATTCCACGCCCTCTGCAATGGTTTCAATGTGCATGGATTTTGCGATCTTGATGACCGCCGAAACGATCTCCTGCGCCACCGTGTCCGTTTCGATCTCAATGATGAACGAACGGTCGAGCTTGAGCAGTGTCAGCGGCAGGAGCTGTATGTAGCTCAGGGAGGAATAACCCGTGCCGAAATCGTCCAGTGCCAGAAGAATGCCCATATCACGCAGTGCATTCATTTGCTGCACGGTGAAATCTACATCGCCCAGAGCCAGACGCTCCGTCAGCTCCAGCTCCAGCCATTTGGAATCCAGACCGGAACGCACCAGCACATCGCGGATGGTTTCGCAGATATTCTTCTGGTAGAAATCACCGGATGCAAAATTGATGGACATCACGATCGGCGTGAACTGGTTTTTCTGCCAGAGTCCGTTCTGTGAACATGCCTCCTCCAGTACAAAGTGGCTGATCTCCGAGATCAGACCTGTCCGCTCTGCGATCGGAATGAACACGTTCGGAGAAACCATCGTGCCGTCGGGTTTCAGCCAGCGGATGAGTGCCTCTGCACCGATGATCTTTTCGGTGTGCAGATCTACCTTCGGCTGGTAGTAGAGCTGGAATTCACGCTTGGCGATCGCCGCGGTCAGTTCCTTCTCCATCTCACCCTGATTGACGATCTCCTGATGCATCGTTGCATCATAGCCCATCATGTAGGACAGCTCACCCTTGCCCATGGCAAGCGCGAATTCTGCATGTTCCAGAGCCTGTGTGAAGCTGTCACCGTCGGACGGAATGCGTGCAAAGCCTGCCGAGCAGGTAATTGCCAGAGATGCAAAGGCTGTGTCAGCCTGCTCCGTCATGTCCAGGCGGATGCGTTCGATCGTGCGAATGGGGAGGTCCTCGTCGCCGTAGTCACTGTAATCATGCACGATCAGCGCGAAATTATCCGCGCTCACACGCGCCGCAAATCCGCCGGGTGTGGCGTACTTGCAGAGAATATGCGCGAAATTGCGCAGGATCTTGTCACCGTTTTCATAACCTGTGCTGTCGTTGATGATGTGGAAACGGTCGATATCCAGCACAATGATCCAGCAGGAGGTTCCCATCGCCTTGCAGCGTTCGTAGATTTCCGGTCCATCCTGCATGAGCTTATTGCGGTTGGCGATCTCTGTGATTTCATCCAGAAACGCCAGACGTTCGATCGTCGCGTCCTTGTACTTCTCGCTGGTGATGTCAATGAGCGCACCGCCGATGATCGGTCTGCCGGTGGTATAGGTCAGATTTTCGTGGTAATGGTAGGAATACCAGACATAGGGCTTGCCGGCTTCTGCGCGGATGCGCAGCTCCATTGTGCGCGGTTTGCTCCAGGCAGCGGTCTTTTCGGCGTTGCGGATCTTGTTGAGGTAGTCATCGAACACCAGTCTGTCATCCGGATGCAGCTTCATGCGGAAATCCGCAAAGGTGATCTCATTCTCTTCAATGCCCAGAAATTTCTTGGCTTCCTCGGACACATAGTACACATCATGGATGCTCTCGCACAACAGGATACCAATGCCGGAGAGCTTCATAGAAAGGGCATAGCGGCTTTCGGATGCCGCCAGCTCCTGCGCGTAGGTCGTCAGGCTCTGCTTTGCTGCCACAAGCTCGGTCATTTCAAAGCCGATCGTGAAATAGAGCGATGCATATGCCCCTTCTTTCATGACCGTGGTACTCCAGCTGATGTAGCGGTTCGGGGTATCCTCATCATGGAGCACACAGCGGTAGGTGCGTCCCGCAAGGCGTTCTGCCGCATCACGCGGAGTCAGTCCCATTTTGTGGAACAGGGAGGTGAGCAGTACCGCACTGTCACCGGGATCTTCGCTTTCGCTGATGCCGAGGATCTCGTCCATTGCCTCATTGGTGAACAGCGTGGACATATCATCCGCCCAGATAAACGCCGGAACGTCCAGATTGAGCACCATTTCACAAAGCCGTGAAATACCGACGGAGGAATGGCTTCTCCGATAGGAGTGCATGATGATGACAAAGATCAGCGTTGCCATGACGATTGACAGAAGGAAAATATTCAGGATCAGAAGGGCTTTATCGGAATGGTCGCGTGCAAAGCGGTACACCCAGTAGCACAGCAGAGCAAACGCTAATTCAACCCATAAATAAACATGTTTTCTCATATGGATGCACCACCCGATGGTGCGTTCTCTCCTTTCCCGAAAAATATCACGCCGTAATTTTTCGGTGCACCGGAAAAAAACAGCAACCTATTTATATTATACCCGTTTTTATCCGCAAAGTCAATGGGGCGAGTATGTGTTTGCGTAGTTTTTGGCGAAAATGACATATTGTTTGACAAAAAAATTACATCCCCGTCAAAAGACAAGGATGCAAATTATGTATCACATTGCGACCGCCAGATTATTGCGGGCATCGCGCATTTTGGAAACCATCTTATCCGGGATGCAGCCAAGCACCACGGGCTTGAACACATAGGGATAGCCCTGCGGCAGAAGTCCCATTTTGCGGAAGCCCTGATAGCGGAGCACCATTTCATCCATACGGTAGCGCATGGAGATGTGATTCTGCTGTCTGCCGTAGTGGTAGGTATAGAGGTTTTCCTGAATATTTGCGCCGCGCTTGCCCAGCGAATACATGTGCATGAACAGGTCATAGTCCTCTGTGCGGTTCGTCCATTTGCTCTTGCGGTAGCAGCATTTGGTGTTCAGGCAGGAAGTGCGGAACATGAGAGAGCCGTGGATGAACGGGGAATTAAAGAGAAAATCCTTGTCCTGCGGAAATTCCGGCATGAACCGCTGACCGGTCAGTCCATCGTGGGTGTTGTACAGATTGCAGTTGCTGCCCACAAAGTCAATGTCCTTGTGTGTCAGCAGAAAACGGAGCTGCTTTTCCAGACGGGTAGGGTCGGAAATGTCATCGGCATCCTGCCGTGCAAGAAATGTTCCCCTTGCCGCTGCAATGCATTTGTTCAGCGAGGTCGCCAGCTTTTCATTCTGTTGGTTGCGCAGGATACGGATACGGCTGTCGCGCTTGGCATATTCCTGAAGCCACAGGGATGTGCCGTTGTTGGATGCATCATCACAGATGATGAACTCAAAATTCGTGTAGGTCTGCATCAGAATGGAGTCAATTGCAAGCCCCAGAAGTCTCTTCTTGGCGTTGTAAACTCCCATAATGACAGAAATCAGTGGTTTTTCCATAATCTCCCCTCCGATATGGTTTTTCTCAGGTAACCTCAAAATACGGAATTGCTGCAAGAGAAATGTTCGCTCAGGCTTTGACCTTATCCAGAATACAGCGGAGTACATCCCACAGCCGCAGTGCAGAACGGCGCAGTGTCTGCATCGGCAGTCCGCTGACGGCGAGCGTTCCGTAGCTCCAGAACAGCTCTGAGGATGGCTTTTTGCCGCAGAGCCTGCGCAGGATGCGGACAAGCGGCATATGCTCACGAAGTACCTGACGGCAGTCATGCTGCACCAGCGAGGTGCTGTAGGATTCCGTGACATCATCACAGAACCGGAAAACGGCAAAGGCTTCTGCCTCGTCCGCAGAGGGACGGTACATCAGACCTTGCAGGAGCTGCCGGCAGATGGCGTGCATTCTGTTATCCGTGATCTCCTGACCGGAGATCAGCGGTGCGCAGTGGCGGGCAAATGCTCTGTACAGGGAAACCTGCGTTTCCACCGCCTTCATCATGGCTGTATCGGCGATCACGGGCTTGCACACGGGGATCATCCGCTGCTGTGCATCCTGTTCATACCCGATGGTCATGCCGTGCGGGGCGGCGCAGAGACATTCAAACAGATTATTATTAAACTTGGTGCGGACGCTGATGCTGCTGTCCGCGGAAAAGTACCATGTATCATATACGCCGTCCTGCTCCGACTTTGGCTTTGCAAACATGCCAAAATAAAAGCCGGTCAGCGGCGGGATCGCTTCGGAAAGCTGCCGCAGACTCCGCTGCATCGAACCCGTCCAGCCAGTATCCACGATACCGAACGGTGTGCCGTCCGTCAGTCCTTCCTGTGCAAAATATGCCATTGCAGATGTATGGGCTTTGCGGGAATTCTCCAGCACCGCATCCCGAAAAACAGCAGAATTGCGCAGTTTTCTGCAAATATCTTCGAAATCGTTTTCGAAAAGAGGCGCAGACGTATCCACATCCCCCAGCTCTGCAAGCACCTGTGCAAGCTGTGCAGAAGACAGGGAAGCTCTGTCAAGTATATGTCCGATCGTGAGATTTGTGCCGCGGTGCAGGAGCAGATCCATCATCTCGGCTTCTCCGATCCGGTGATAGGAGGGCATCCGCAGGGAGGCGCGGGAGCAGTACAGGTAGCGCAGCTCCGGCGCATCGGGGAGGTGCTGTGCAATCTCGCGTGCGATCTCCAGCATCACATAGCCGTCCCTCGCCAGAAAATACAGCCGTTTCAAGCCCTTTTTCTGAGCACTGCGGAGCACATGCAGCACATAGGCAAAGAGCACGGGCGCAGTGACCTGCACGGTGACTCCTGCATGAACGCTGTCCGTCTGCGGGAGCAGCTTTTCAGCAGTCTGCGCAAAGGGCGGATATGCCCCCAGCGCAGATGCATATTTCGGATCGAGAATCACAGCTCTGTGCCGTTCAGACGCAGCAGTTCTCTTGCGGATTCCACGGAATCTACACCCGTTGCATTCTTGACCGGTGCAAATTCACGCTGTCTGTCCACCTCAAAGGAGAGGCATTTTTCCTGCATGTGGATCATGTCCAGCACGAGGGTTTCAAACTTATAGGCGTTTTCCTTCTTCGGCTTTACCAGATCACCGTTTTCGTTGATATACGGCACTTTCTTATGTACCACATGAATGGGCATGTTGTTGCCCGCGATGCGTTCGAGGTGATCCGTGCGGAACAGATAGTTCAGGATCACGCCGTAGTTATAGGAAAGTCTGCCGTCGGGTTCACGGCTGTTGATCATTTCTTCTGTCATTTCGTAGTATTCCACGATGGAGGGCGTGCCGTCTTCCAGACAGAGCACACCAACGCGCTCCTCAGGCGCGGACTTGCTGACTACCTTGCTGCCGGAGGTCGCACCGGAGAGGATGGTCGCGCCCACAAATACGGGATCTGCGATTCTCTGGAGCACATTGTCCACTGCAAAGACGTTCAGCCACTCAATGCCTTCCTTGTTCAGCACGGGCTGCAGACCTGCCTTGATCATGGAGGAGTACCAGCCGCCGTTGCCGTTGGGGGAGGCAGCGATTCTGCCCTTTTCTTCGAGCAGGATGTTGCCGTTCTCATCCACTGCGGGAGCCATTTCCTGAATGAAGAAGTGCACATATTCCGCATTATAGCCGAAATAATTCATTTCCTTGAAGAATGCGCGGGTATCCTCATCGTTCTTTTCGCTGGTCATGATGAACAGCGGCACATACGCTCCTGCGCGGTCAACGACCTCCAGCAGATTGCGGATGAGGCATTCAAAAATATAAAGCGGCTTATTTACGCCGATATCGAACATGCCCTTGGGCTTGTCAAAGCCCAGACGCGTGCCCATGCCGCCTGCAAGCAGGACAGCACCGACCTTGCCCTGACGGATGGCATCCAGACCTGCTGCGTCGAATTTTGCAAAGTTTTCAGCAATTTCAGAGAGCGTCAGTGCACCCAGCGGTGCAAGTGTGCCGCGCTCTGCTTCACCCTCATTCAGATAATCAGCGAACACATCCAGAAGATTGAGATCCAGATCTGCGATCTGTTCCAGCAATGCATCCTGTTCGTGTTCGGTCAGTGTGTCATACCAGTTCAGAAGCTGTGTCTGACCGCAGGCGGTCAGCTTTTCCTTAGCCTGATTCAAATCCATAATAATTCTCCTTATTGTTCTGACCGGACGGATTTACCGTTCCGGACGTTTTTTAGCAGAAATCTGCTTACGGATATGTTTAAAATAATTATATCACAACTCTCTGTAAATTGTCAATGGTAAAAATTACAGGATTCCAGAGCTAAACCATGTAGAAATTGACAGTTTTACAGCTTTTGTTCTGCAAAAAAAGCTGCCGCAGGGAAGATGCGGCAGCCAAAAGGGGACTACGATTCAGCCACAGCATACAGATTGGTTTCCCAAGCCGGGATGTAAAGCCTGTGACGGATGTAGATCTTATATTTCGGGTTAAGTTTTTTCACGAGCAGCGGCAGCTCGAAGATGTCCTCGTTGCGGTGGTACATTGCCACCACAAGCTTGGGGGCATGATGGGTGATGGTCTTGGCAGCACCCCAGAGTGCTTCGCGCTCAAAGCCCTCCACATCCATTTTTAGGATGGTGGCAGGCTGATTCTGCAAAATACTGTCCACGCTGCGGGCAGTCATGAGCTGACCGCCGGGGGAGAGCACGGACTGTCTGCCGGACTTTGCGCTGAACGGCAGCTCTGCGTCAGTACACCATGCAGCGCACTGGTAGGCATTGACGCGCTTCATATCATTTTCCTCGATATAGGCACGCAGCTTCTTGAAATTCTTTCTGTCCGGCTCCATTGCGTGAACGGCAAAGTACCCGCCCCCCGTATAGGAAAGCAGTTCGCGGATGGTATCACCGTTGTATGCGCCGAGATCAACAAAGGTTTCGTTGCGGTTGGGTTTGAGGATCTGGCGGTAGATCGCCTCCGGTTCTTCCGTGACCGCATCGAGATAGCTGATATTGCCGCTGATCTTGAACTGGATGACGTTGAGGAACACGCGGCGGGATTCATCATCCGCCAGACTTCTGTAAACGGCATTCAGCTCCTGCAGATGTTCCATGCAGTAGTCATAGGTAAACAGTCCCGTACCGATGACGGGAACATCCGGCACATAGAGGGTGTGCTTTCTGGAGAGTGCGCGGATATATTCCACCAGCTCCGGATAGCCGGCAGCAAAGGCGAGCACAATGACGAAATCCTCCACCATCTCCTCGATTTCGGAGAGCTTGTGAACACGGTAGCCGGCAAAGGAATGTCCCCTGACAAAATCATCGCTTGCAAAGATACCTGCAACCGGAATGCCGTATTCACGGAATACAGCCATAATTTTCATTGCGCCGTCGCCCATGCCATAGATGAAGATGGGGCGTTTTTCAGCCTTCAGGCGTTCCCAGCAGGATTTTCTTTCAGTGATCAGGCTCTCAAGACCTGCGCCCTTGGGGGGGAATGCGGTGACATTCATATATTGCAGCTTCCTTTCTTTCGGCATATCGCCCTTGTGTTATTCTACGCAGTCACAGTCCGTGATGTTGAGCATGTCGCGTCCGCGGATACCGTAGCGGTCGCGGTGTTCGGAAACATACTGGTCGAGCAGATCGGAAAATTCGCGCGGATTCTTGATGCTGTACACCTGCTTTTCCGGCTCGTCGGTGTCACGGCTGAAAATGGTTACAGTACCGCAGCCGAACATGCGCTGCCAGATGGGGAGGTTGATCTTCTTGTCCGTGATCTTGTACAGGTCGATCTCCTCCTCGGTAACGTTGAGGAAACCGACGCGGCTGATGAATTTGGTGGGTGTCAGAAAATAGCGGGTGAAAGAGATCGGCAATCCGAAGATCGTCCGCTTCTTGTCCGTCCATACACAATCTTTAATGCCATAGTCTGCCATAATTGCAGCTCCTTTCTGTTAAAGCGTTGCTTCTGTCACACCATTGCCCATTGTCACGCACCTGTCCGTGCCGGCAAGGGAAACGGTGAATGTTTGATTGGTTGCAGATGCCGTGACCTTTACAGTATCGCCGCATCTCTGCGCTCTGATCGTTACCGCGAGATCCGCGCTGCTGTTATAAACGGAGGTCTGCGCACAGCCGCCGTCCTCCAGACCATAGATGACTGCATTTGCGCCCTGTACATAATCGTAGACCACATCCTTCTCAAACTGACCATAGGTCACGATGGAATTGGGCTTTGCAAGGATGGGCATTTCGAGGAAATTACAAGTTCTTCTGATATACCTGCCGCCCTCATAGACCTCGCCCGTGAGGATGTCCGTCCACTTGCCCTTGGGCAGGTAAACGTCCGCAGTGCCCTCGGCGTTCATGACCGGTGCACACAGCAGGTCATCACCGAGCATGTACTGCCGGTCGAGATACAGACACGCCGGATCATCCGCATAGTCAATGACCATTGCACGCATCATCGGCACGCCGGTCACAGAAGTCCTGACAGCCTGCGCGTAGAGATACGGCATCAGTCTGCCTTTGAGCTTTGTGAAGAAGCGGAGCACTGCACATGCATTTTCCGGATCGTCCGGTGTATCTTCTTCATATGCCCACGG